>JAQVGY010000002.1 GCA_028696495.1 Atribacterota bacterium | reverse complement strand
TTTATATTAAAATCTTTCAATACCTGAATCAAGTTTTTATCAATTTTCATTAAACCATACATCCCGGTGCCAATAATCAGAACCTCCGGATGATAATTGATGACAGTTTCTAAATCAATTATTTTTAAAAGGTGACCTTCTCTCCTTCGCCATTTATCCTGAACATAATCGGGGAAAACAATTAAATCTGTATTATAAACAGAACCACTTACTACTATTTTCCCAAATTGATATTTTTCAATGATTTTCATATTTAATTAGTATCCATAATAATAAATTTTGTAATATTTTTATAAGAAAATTATTGGAAAATTATTGAAGCATAACCAACAACCTGGTCATATATACCTGATACATCTCCTGAAGTGGCATATTTTAATAATTGTCCTTGATTTACACCCAATTTTCTGCATGCCTCCATTACTACAGAGATTGGCCCGGGGCCACAAATTGAAGCATTATTGTTTTGAATTGTCATATAGAAAAGATCGGTGTCCATTTTAAGGATTTCCTTAATTCCCTCAGAATCTTTGTGTTTTGTGCTTTCCTGTTCTTCATAGTGGGTAAAATCAGAGCTGGCAATTAAAAGGAAATCCTGGTATTTGTCTTTGATCGTCTCGTATATTATCTCTGCTAAATATTTCATGGAAACAAGCTGCTGATTAATAATTGAGATAGGAATAATCTTAAATTCGCTGTTTGGATAGATAAATTGTAAAAATGGTAACTGCACCTCAATAGAGTGTTCAAAAAGGTGTGCTTGAAAATCATCTCGCAAAATTCTCTTTTCGTCATGTGCAATAATTTCATTGGCTATCGATTGGTCAATCTCTATAGTTCCCAAGGGTGTCTGCCATTGGCCTGAAGACATGAGTGACACTTCTCCCCCCAGACCCCTGTGGTTTGGACCAAGTATAATAATTGTGCGAGGTGTCTTCTCAAAGGAAAGCTGCAGGTAACTATGAGCAGCAACCGGTCCTGAATACATAAATCCGGCATGTGGAACAATAATCCCCATTATTTTTCTTTCTTTTTCTTGCGCACTGGCAGGCAATACTCCTGGTCCAATCTCATGTAAAAAACAATTCTTGATTTGCGCTTCTAAGGATTGCCGGTTTGCAGCATAAAAAGAACCAGCCACTACGGCTTTTCTTTTATATTCCATAAAAGAATCCTCCTCAAAATATTTTTATATTATACAAAGGTTGGTTTTAAAATCGACTTCTGTCTCGGTCTCGGTAATGTTTGCCACCTTTTTTATTTTTTTTAGACAACTTTGGAAAAATGAGAAAGAATAAAATCAAAAATACTATAGCTGCAATAATAATTTTAAAAAATAATGAATTTATGAGATATTTAAGATAGGTTAAATAATAATTTATTTTTAATTCTGGATAATCAGGTTGATTTTCCAGAACAACTTTGTAATGGCTTAAAGCATCTTTATAGCGATTTTCTTTAGCGTAGTACGAAGCTAAGGCATAATGAGTATCTATTAATTTTGTCTTAATATTTTGATCCTGAGGGTATTCCTGCAGAATAAGGGTAAATTGCTCAATAGCCAGCTCTGGTTGAGCATTTTCAGAATAAGCCAGTGCCATGGCTTTCCTGCTTTCTATATCTTTTGGGTCTTCTTCCAGTACTTTTTGAAAGGACTGTATTGCTTCATCCCATTGCTTATTTTCCAAAAATTCTATTCCCAATTTTTTATTGATAATTATTTTGGAGATACAATATTTTACAATTCTGTTATTTCCAGCATCAGCTACAAAGATATAACCTCTTTGGTCTATAGCTATACCTTCAGGGTACATTAAAGATACGCCATGTTCATCTGCCCCAAACTCGGTCACAAAATTATATTCATTGTCATATTGGACTACCTTTCCATTCCTATAATCAGTGATATAGATGTTGTTATTTTTATCAATGGCAATATATCTGGTACCGTTAAATTCACCGAGCTCGCTGCCGGAGGTGCCAATGCGTCTTATGAATTGACCTTTTTCATTAAAAATTTGCACTTGATGGTGAAAAGTATCGGCAACATAGATATTCCCATCTTTATCAAGGGCAATACCTCTAGGATAATAAAATTCTCCATCACCCATGCCTTCTCTGCCAAAGATATATAGCAGGTCAAAATCCTTAGAAAAAATTTGAATCCTGTTGTTACCGGTGTCAACAACATAGATATTCCCATCTCTATCAAGGGCAATACCTCTGGGGTTATCAAATTCTCCCGGTTTGTTTCCCATTTGCCCAAATACCGTGATCGGTTGTCCATCAGAAGATATTTTTTGAATTCGATGATTATGCTGCTCAACAATATAAATATTATTTTCACCGTCTAACGCGATACCAACCGGGCCATCAAGCTGCACTTTGCTTGTTTCATCCGGAATCATTCTTAAAAAAATTCCATTATTATCAAATATTTGAATCCTGTCATTTTCCCAGTCGGAAACATAGATGTTATCATCCTGGTCCAGAGTAATATCAACCGGATAGTTAAACTCCTCAGCCCTGTTACCATATTCACCAAAAGTGGCTTCAATAACATAATCGTTATTGCCGGCTAAAATAAATTGAGGATAAGGACAGATTAATAAAAAAACTAATAATAAAAAAAATTTACCCCATATATCTTTACTTATATTTGTCATAAGAGCTTACCTCACAATAATTTTCATCAACATCTTCTTTTTCCGATAATCGAGCCAATTTTTTAATCTCGTCTTCTATTTTCACTAAGGATTCTTTTATATATTCTGTATCCCTACGCCTGTTTTTATCAAGGGAGTAAGGTTTACCAAAATTGATATAGATACATTGATTTTTAAATAATGCTGGAAACTTTGCCTCAGGAGGATAAATTTCAAATGTACCACTAATTCCTACCGGAATTATTGGTACATCAGCCTGTAGGGCAATTTTTATCATGCCTGTATTTAATTCCAAAAGTTTTCCATCTGAAGAACGGGTTCCTTCTGGAAAAACGCCCAAAATATGATTATCTTTTAATAAATTCAAACTTTTTTTGATAGAGGCAGAGTTAGTACTATTTTTATCTACCGGAATAGTGCCGATTCTCTTCAAGATGCAGTTAAGAAACGGGTTATCATATATTTCTTTTTTGGTGATAAAATTTATTCGTCTTTTCACCACTATTCCTAAAACAATAGGATCTAAATAACTAACATGATTTGCCGCCAGGATAAAAGAATCCTGGTATTTAGAAATATCTTCCCCTTCTACTTTTACAGACCAGAAAAGATTAATAATTATTGTAGAAATAAATTTAATAAATTTGTAAACCATGGTATACACACTTTTTTCTAATCATATTTATTTAACTATTTTTAATGTGTACATATATATATAAATTTATTTTGGCTGCAATTATCCTTAAAAAAAAGTATTTAAATTATATTAACCAAATATAAACTAAGGATGGTGTGCCCGAGAGGATTTGAACCTCCAATCTACGGCTCCGGAGGCCGTTGCTTTATCCGTTTAAGCCACGGGCACTTTTTTAATCTTATTACTATTACTAATATAATATCATTATTTTAGATTAAAGTTCCAGGAAATTTGTTGGATTTTTATAACATTTCTGCTAAGAAGTAAGAAGGAAGTGATAATTAATACTGATAATTGCTGCCTATTTTAGTAGTATATCAAGCTATTGTTTTGATTTTAGCCGAAGCCGAAGATGATATATATGGAAAATAAAATATTTTATATTTTAAATAAGAAGCCTTTTTTATTCCCCTCGAATCATCTCTTTGATACGCATAATTGCTGAGTTAGCAGACCTAGCCATTTCATCCAATTTCATAGTGATAAATTTAATGGTATCTTTCAGGTTGGGAATCATCACATATTCTAAAGCATTAACTCTTCTTCTGGTCTTTTCAATTTCCTCTGTTAGCAATATAATGGCTTTATCTAATTCTGCCATTTTTACCATTAAGGGTACAATCTCATGATATTTTTTTAAGGAGTTATCCAATTCAGGGCTCGCCTTAATCATACCGTAAGTATATAGTTTTCCTTCTTCTTTAACCCTAAATCTTGGTACTTTGACACTCATTATGTTTTGATATTCAGCCGTGACTGTAGTCTTCCGCTGGGGAAATAAAAAAATTGAATTTTGATCATTTTCTCCCATATATAATGTAGCAAGAAGAAATTCATTCATGCACTCCCTCATTTTCTTATCAAATGTTTCCCTTGCTTCCTTGTTTTCTTGAACCAGTTTTACAAATATCTGAATAAGAGCATCACGCTTATCTTTAAGTAATTTATAACCGCGTATGGCCAGCTCCAACCTACGTTTTA
Organism: Atribacterota bacterium; assembly: GCA_028696495.1. GTDB lineage: Bacteria > Atribacterota > Phoenicimicrobiia > Phoenicimicrobiales > Stramentimicrobiaceae > Stramentimicrobium. The sequence continues at coordinate 50,814 of JAQVGY010000002.1, read as the reverse complement.
ATTTCAATAATTCCATACGATTTGGGTTAACGGTTAATATCATAATTTAAGACCCCTTGTTGAAAATTGTAAGGAAGTATATTCAAATCTACCTGAACTTTATTTATATTTTATTCTTTTTCTTTTATCTCATTTTCGTTAGCAGTTGGTGGTATTGTTGATTTGGGTAAATACTTTTCTATGTATTCATCTTTAATTCTCTTTAACTCATTTATAGATAATATGGTTAGTGTTTGCCAACCAATGGTCAGACTTCTCGCAATATCTCTATTTTCGTCTTCACCTTGTTGGACAAACACCTCTTCAAACTTATCAGAGAATTCAACATATTTTTTATCTTCTTCAGTTAATGCTGCCTCTCCCAGTATGGTTGCAAGTTCTTTTGATTCTTTGCCCCGTGCATAAGATGCAAAAAGCTGGTTCATAACATTGGCATGATCTTCTCTGGTCTTATTTTCTCCAATCCCCTTGTCTTTTAAACGTGATAATGAAGGTAGAACATTTATGGGGGGATATATTCCTTTTAGATGTAATTCGCGTGCCAGAATAATCTGTCCTTCTGTGATATAACCAGTCAGGTCTGGAATAGGATGTGTTTTATCATCTTCCGGCATACTAAGAATGGGCATAAGAGTGATCGACCCCTTTTTCCCTTTTATTCTGCCGGCTCTTTCGTAAAGAGTGGCAAGGTCAGTGTATAAATAGCCCGGATATCCTCTTCTTCCCGGTACTTCTTTACGCGCAGCAGAAACTTCTCTTAAGGCTTCACAATAATTGGTCATATCAGTTAAAATTACCAGTATATGCATATCTCTTTCAAAAGCTAAATATTCTGCTGTGGTGAGAGCCATTCTAGGGGTGATAATTCTTTCTACGGCAGGGTCATTAGCCAGATTAATATACATAACGCTCTTCTCTATAGCACCTGTTCTTCTAAAATCATTAATAAAAAAGTTAGCTTCTTCGAAAGTAATACCCATTGCTGCAAATACTACTGAAAAACTTTCTTCTTTCCCCAATACCCTGGCTTGTCGGGCAATTTGGGAAGCAACTTTGGAGTGTGGCAATCCTGCACCAGAGAAAATAGGAAGTTTTTGACCCCTGACTAAAGTATTCAAGACATCTATAGAAGATATCCCTGTTTGTATAAAATCATTAGGGTAATCCCGGGCATATGGATTTAATGGGTTGCCGTTAATATCTAATCTCTTTTCTGCAATTATTTTTGGTCCCTGGTCAATCGGTCTACCAGAACCATCAAAGATTCTTCCCAGCATATCTAAAGATACGGGTATTTCGATAACTTTTCCTAAAAATCGGACCTTGGTATTGGATATATCAATCCCTGAAGTTCCTTCAAACATCTGGACAATTGCCCTGTCTTCAGAAACTTCTAAAACCTGCCCTCTCCTTCTTTCTCCATCTGATAATTCTATTTCTACCAGTTCATCATATTTTACGTTAGTGATCTTGTTAACAACTATCAGGGGACCATTGACTTCAGTAATGGTAGAGTATTCTTTAATCATGCTTACTCATCCTTTCCAAGCTTTTTTGCTATGAGGGAGCCAATTTGTTCTTTAATCTGTTCTTTGATTATTTTGAACTCATCTAATTTTTCTTCGGGTATAAATTTAGCCCGTGCTATCAGATTTTTAACTGATAATTTAGTCAGTTGTTCATTGGTAATATATTCTTCTTGAATAGCCGATTGTGCCAGTTTATGAAAAAAGAGAATTAAATCTAACATCAGGTGTTGCTTTTTCATAGATGTGTAGGTATCAATCTCATCAAAGGCATTTTGGTGTAAAAAATCTTCTCTAATAGAACGTGCAGTATCCAGGGTTAGACGTTCTCTTTTTGAAAGAGCTTCAATTCCTACCAAACGAACAGTCTCTTCTAACTCTGATTCTTCCTGGAGTATACCCATTGCTGCTGTAGTGGAATTAATAAAATCTTTATTGATTTCTTCTTGAAAATAATCAGTCAGCTGATCGCGGTAGAGGGAATAACTCTTTAGCCAATCAATTGCCGGAAAATGTCTTGCGTAGGCTAATTTATCCTGTAAACTCCAGTATACCTGTACTGTTCTAAGGGTATTCTGAGTAACCGGTTCTGACAAATCTCCCCCTGGAGGGGAAACGGCACCAATGACACTGACTGTTGCTTCTTGTTCTTGTGAGGACAAAACCTTTACCCGACCCGACCTCTCATAGAAGCTGGCGATCCTTGTTCCTAAATAAGCGGGGTACCCTTCTTCCCCGGGCATTTCCTCTAATCTACTGGAAATCTCCCGCATTGCTTCAGCCCATCTTGATGTTGAGTCAGCCATTAAAGCAACATTATATCCCATATCTCGATAATATTCTGCAATGGTAATACCTGTGTAAACTGATGCCTCTCTTGCGGCAACTGGCATATTTGAAGTATTGGCAATCAAAACCGTTCTTTCCATTAATGGTTTTCCCGTGTTAGGGTCAATTAGTTCAGGAAATTCGAGCAAAACATCGGTCATTTCGTTTCCTCTTTCCCCACAGCCAATAAAAACTATTATTTCCGCATTACACCATTTAGAGAGCTGGTGTTGAACAACAGTTTTCCCGCTGCCAAAAGGACCAGGAATACAGGCAGTACCGCCTTTGGCAATAGTAAAGAAGGTATCAATAACTCTTTGACCGGTTATTAATGGTTCTACAGGTGGTAATTTTTCTTTGTATGGGCGTATTTTCCTTACTGGCCATTTTTGCATCATCTGAATTTCATGAACTACCCCATTTTTATCTTTAATCCTGGCAATAGTTTCATTTACGGTAAAACTTCCTTCCACGATACTTTCAATTACCCCAGCCATTCCAATGGGAACCATTATATAGTGTGACACTATAGAAGTTTCCTGAACAACTCCTAAATGATCTCCTGGAATTACTTGCTCTCCGGCCTTTCTTAGTGGTTTAAAATCCCATTTTGTGGTTCTATTCAGACTGTTAGCTTCTACCCCTCTGGAAATAAAGGCACCTTCATCTTGAAATATTACATCGAGTGGTCTTTGAATTCCATCATAGATAGACCTCACCAGACCAGGACCCAACTCTACACTTAAAGGTAAGCCTGTAGTATAAACAGGTTCCCCTGGCCCGATACCAGATGTTTCTTCATATACCTGAATAGTCGCCCTATCTCGGTCTAATTCAATTATTTCACCCACAAGTCTGTTTTCGCTTACTCTTACCACATCATACATCTTTGCTCCCAGAAGATTTTCAGCAATTACAACCGGTCCGGACACTTTAACAATTTTGCCTGTATTTTCTTGCATTCTTATTCCTCTTTTCTAAACAATATGTCTGTACCCACAGCTTTTTCTACATTTTTTCTCAACATTTCTATACTTAGTTTAGAATCCTGTATACGATTGGGTAGGATACAAATTGAAATTGGGGATATTCTTTGATATTGTTCAATCTCATCTATTACTAATTGAGCAATATTATCAGTAATGAAAATTATTTGGCAGTTACCATCGGTAGTGCATTTTTCCAAAGCATCTTTAGCTTCAACGGAATCAGTCACCGGAAATAGCTGAAATCCAATAAGACTAAAACCAATAACAATCTCTTTTTCTCCAATAATTGCAATGTTAGACATAAGTATCCCTAATATATTTTTGAATTATGTTATCTGAAAAGCCATATCTTTTCCCATTGCTGATGATTCGTATATTCTTCAAATCATTCTCCTTGGCATAGTAATAAGCTATAATGCTTTCCAGACCAAAAGTAGTGTATTTTCCAATCTTCAGTAAATTTAAAAGAAAATCATCACTTAACTGTTCAAGTTTTAATAAAGATTTTTCTTGCACCCAATATCGAATTCCTTCTTCAAATATTGAAAAGTATTCTGTTTTTTGAAAGTTATTTGGCCAGGAGGGGATAGAATTATCATAAATGTCTATGACTTTTTGCATTGAAAGATGCCCATAATTTATTAATATTTCAGCTAATTTTGATTTTTTGATATCTCTGATTTTGCAACGGCAAGCAATGTTAAAATTTAATAGATCCAATTCGGTCTTATAAAAATAAAATAAAAAGACTTGATTTATTTCTTCTAATTGTTCAAAAATAATCTCATAATAACCCTGATCTAATATTATTTCCATTAATTGCAGGCTTTCTGATTTTAAATATTCAGTTTCTGCTTGTTTGAGAATCCTCTCAAATTTGACCGGTATTAACTGATACTTCCCTTCAAAAACAGCGGAGGATAATCCATTTGAACTTATATTGCCAATACTGTATAAAGGATAAAGTCCTCTCTTATTTAATACTTTTGCTTTTAAAAGTACTTTTAGGTTATGAAAATCATATTTCCACTTAAACAGATGAAATAAGTAAGGGTATGGTGAAATTTCGTTAACAATGTCTATGGTTCTTTTTAAAATATTATCCAATACTAAATTGATTGAATGAGTCTCAGTGTTTTCAAAGGTATATTCGCACAGGTTATTTTCGACCAGTACTTTGAGAGAACTTCCTAAATCAGGTGAATCAATCATTTTTTTTATAATATCTTTGTTTAACAGACCTTTTTCCAATTCCCTGATTCGTGCACAGGCATAACCGTATTCTTCCTGAGAATTAGTAGTATCATTGATATATTTGAGCATTTTGACTAACCCGCATTCTTGATAAACAGAAACTGGTTCAACTCTGTTTCTATTTCATCCTTTATCTTTTCCAGGATGACTTCTAAGGAAGCATTTTTTCTGATCTCCCCGGTACCAAGGATTACCCCTCCCATAATAGGAACACGTTTTTCAGAGAGTTCTAAATTACCTTTTTTCCCCTGTGATTTTAATTTTACATTGATGGTGTTGATAAATTTTTGATTTATTGCTTGACGTTCTTGACTCCCAATGTATACAATCTCATCCCCTGTCTCGATATTATCCAGAATAAGTTTTTCCAGCAAAGATAGGTATCTTTCATCTTCCAATCCAACTATTCTATCCAAAACTTCTGAAAAAATATTAGCGATAATTGCCTGTTTTTCAGACAGGATATCCTTTTTTGAGTTTAAGATAGCCTCTGTAATTATTTTTTTTTCTTTTAGCCCAGCTTCTTGATTGTATCTATCCAGGATTTCTCTCTGTATAGATTCAATTTCTTTTCCAAACTTGCTTTTTAAATTTATAATTTTTGTTTCAGCTTCTTTTAGTATCTTTTCTTTTTCATCAAGAGCATCTTGCAGTATCTTCTCTTTAATCTCTTTCATTGACATAAGAAAAAAATCTCCTCAGATATTAAAGAACAATTCCATTTAACAATAGTATAGAGCCCAACAAGGATAATACGGCATAAGTTTCAACCATTGCCGGCATTACCAATGCTTTTCCAGTTTCCTCCGGTCTACGGGCAATAAGCCCAATGGCACCGGCAGAGGCTTTGCCCTGGTAAATTGCTGAAAAGAAACCAGCAATAGCTATTGGCAGACTTGAATTTAATATTTGTAATCCTTGATTTAGTGTCAAGGTAGCAGGAGTACCAGCAAATATACCTATTCTGGTTAAGACTAAAAAACCAACCAGCAATCCATAGATTCCTTGCGTACCTGGTAATGCTTGAAGCAATAGTACAAGACCAAACTTACTCGGATCCTCGGTCATGACCCCAGCCCCGCTTGTGCCAGCTATTCCAACACCTATTGCCGAACCAGAACCTGCCAAACCTATTGCTAAAGCCGCTCCTAAATAGGCAAGAACAATACCATCTGTCATAAACTGTATCCCCCTTTAAAAGTTACATATTATTTATATTTATTATTTTTCTTTAAAACGAGAGTATTCTATTTTAAGTATCTTCAACATGAATATATTTAGTTTTAAGAGAGAAAGGCCTGAAAGGAATCCCTCCCGCTTGATAGAATTTTGTGAAGAATTCAACATATTGCAATCTTGCATCATGAATAAAGGCACTTAATCCGCTTATTAATAGGTTGAATGTGTGGCCGACTATTAGCACAATTATAGCCAGCAAAAAACCAATATAAGGGATATTAACCATAGTAGCAAGCATATTAAACATTTGAGCAATAATTCCGGTAGCTAATCCTAAAGCAAATAATCGAGAGTAAGAAAGGACATCGCTCAAATAACCAGTGACATCATACAGAGCAAGGATGCCACTGCCAAGTTTTAATAAGATATTATTTTTAGCTCTGCCCTGTGTTAAAATAATTGATAAGGCACCAATTACGGTAATTATCAAGGAAATATTTCCCATAAAGAGAGGCATCATTCCTTTTGTCATGAATAGGATTATGCCGGTTAAGAATAACAACCAGGATACCTGATCCATAAGTCCATCGTATAACTTATCGTTTCTAATATTATCTATAAATTTTAAAATTATTCCTGTAAAGACCTGAGTCACTCCCAGGGCAAGACTCAATATCAATAAGGGAAGAGGATTATCTGTGGGTTGAAATAAGGCGAGCCTTTGAACTAAAAACTCTCTTATATTACCTAATTGTGGTGGTAAATAATTTAAAATATCGCCAAACCAGCTTCCTACCAGTATTCCTCCCAATATTCCTGATATACCACAATAGTAAAGCAATTTAAAAAATTTTATTGCTCCCTTCTCTAATTTTAGTTTTTTTATGGCGAAATAGCTGAGCAATGCCATAGAGGCTCCATATCCCACGTCGGAAAGACAAAGTCCAAAAAAAATAAAATAAAAAACGGATAGAATTGGGGTTGGGTCTATTTCATGATAATCTGGTAGACTATAAAGTTCTGCTATTATTTCAAAAGGTTTTATCAAGTTATGATTGGTTAGAGCAATTGGTACCGGTTCACCCTTTTCAGGCTTAGAAAATTCAATTTCATAGGCTTTGAAATGTTCTTTTAATTTTTTCTGCAATTTTAAAATGTCTTTATCCTGTATCCAACCCTTTATGGCAATAATCTCTTTACTCTTTTTTAATAATTTCTTGGCTTCCTCTTTTTCCTGTTCAATAGAGAGAATATCATGTAAAGGATAAATAAGCTGATTGTCCCGGTGTAATTTAGTTAAGAGTTTTTCAATCTCAAATCTTTTTTTAGCAACTATATTCAACTGTTCAGAAATTGTTTTGAGAATTTGTTCGGGAGTACCGGTGAAAGGATAACTGTATTTATAGATTTCAAAATGGTGTTTTTGTAAGATAGGTTCGATTTTTGAAAAATTTTCTTTTAAAACAATGAATACGATATATAATCTGTTCTTTTCCTCTTTTATTATCTGAGTGACAGCTGTTTTGTCCTGATGCTCAATATCTTGTACCAGATTGTCAAAATTCTTTTTTGCTATAGTTCCAAGTGTATATTCAATATACTTTCGTTGTTCAATTTCTTTAAAATCAAGGTCTAATTCTTGCCATTTCTGTATCTCTTGTTTAGCAGTAATCAGTCTATTCTCATCCAGTTTAAGGTGATTAAGTTCGCTATCTAAAGATTTGCATTGAATAAATATATTTTCATAATCAAATTGTTCCACTATTTTTAATAATTCAGCATACCGGTAAACTTTCTTTGAGGTAAATAGTGAATTTAATCCTTTTTTCTCACCATTCCCATAATTAGAAAGTAAGTCAATACAAAACTTTACATTGTTCAATTTAAGGGCAGTACCATTCTTATTAATATCTTCTTCAATATTCCTCCAATTGTGAAATACCATTTCTTTTTCTTTTTCAATCTGGGTTATTTCCATACAACCTAATCTTTGCAATTTATCGAGCAAGGGCTCTTTTATTGACAAATGAGCAAAAATATGGAATTTACTTATTTGAGATATAGACATTCCTATTTCACTATTTGGTCTAAGACCATTTCTACGGCCTGATCAAATTTATCCTTTATATTTTTTACTATTTCCCCTTTTTCTTCTTTGGTAGCACAATATATTTCTTTAGCTTTTTTATGGGCTTCATCTACTCTCTTCTTAACCACGTCCTGCCCTTTTTTATTAAAATCAGAAATGACACTCTCCTTAATCTGTTCTTGATTATTTTTTTCTTCTTCAATCATTTTCTGAGCTTCTTTTTGAGCATCTTCCATTATTTTTATAGCTTCATTTTCTACATTTGTTAGTTCTGTTACTATTTTCTTCAACATGGTCTACTACTCCAGAAGTAAAATTTTATTTTCTTATTGTAAAATAGATAAAAAAAGCATTAATGAGACAGCCTTTGTCTGCTATGACGGCATAGTAAGTTTTTGATAAAGATTAACATGGTAAGAAATTTACCATATATTTTTTTTTAAGTCAAATTTTTAACTTAAAAATCTAAAGTTTGTCTATAAGAGCAGGCTGGTCAATTTTTTAGTTGTTTTACTATATCCAGATACATCTGTAATCTTTTTTTGGTTCCTTTAACAATACCGTATTTTTCTTCTTTTATAACCTGTGTTAGGTTGATTAATTTTACCTTGGTAACTCTATAGTCGTGTTTTTTGACTGTTTTAGTAATAGCAATTTCTAAACCATAGTTTAGCAGATCCATATCCTGAATAAGATTTATTATCTCTCTTTTCATGGCTCTTTGACCTGAAAGATAAGGCATAATTAATTGGGGCAAGTCTGTTATTAATCTCCCTTTGCTAAAAATACCGATAGTCATATCACTTAAATTTTTTATAATAGGGTTAACCAGGGCGTTGATATGCTTTGTTTTGAGGCCAACTAAATCAGCATCTAAGAATAATAATATTTCGGAATCTGTTTTTTCAAAACCCTTCATTATTGCCGCACCTTTCCCGATGTTTCTTTCCATTTCACAGACATTGACCCCAAGGGATCTGGCAATTTCAACTGTTCGGTCGGTTGAGCCATCACTTACTACTATGATTGAATCGAGTTTTGATACCTTTTTAACAGTTTTAATTATGTCGGCGATTGTTGCCTCTTCATTATAAGCCGGTATAATAACAGAAATTTTCATCTATTTCCTCATTTAAACTGTTTTATTTTCAATATAATATTATTTTTTTGGAAAGATTCTGGTATAAAAAATCGGAAAATTTAGCCTTACTGTCCGGATATAAGTTTTATTTCTTTTTGTAACATTACTATAGCCTCTTTTGTATTATACCGCCCAATTAATTCACCTTTTCTGTAGAGCATCGCTTCTTTTTTACTAAAAGCAATTCCAGCATCGGCAAATTTTGCTTCGCCAGGTCCATTAACGATACATCCCATAATAGCAACTGTAATGGGAGTTTTTATATCATGCAGACTTGTTTCTATCTTTTTAGCAATCTTGTATATGTCAACCTGGCATCTTCCACAGGTAGGACATGTTATTAAGTTAAGACCTATTTTTCTAATATTTAATGTTCTTAGGATATCATGAGCTACAAGAACTTCGTTTACAGGGTCACCTGTCAAAGATACTCTGATGGTATCCCCGATCCCTTCATATAATAGAATACTTATTCCTGCTGCTGTTTTAACTATTCCTGGTTGATCAAACCCCGCTTCTGTAATACCAATATGTAGAGGATAATCACATTTTTGAGCAATAATCTTATTAGCTTTTATGGTATCTAAAACATTACTCGATTTAATCGAAATAACTATATTTTGATATTCTATATTTTTTAAGAATTCTAATAATTGCTCAGTCTCTTCTACTAAAGCTAAATAGTTTGGTTCTTTATACTTTTCTATAATATTTTTATTTAAAGAGCCGGCATTGATGCCAAAGCGAATCATAACCTTCTTTTTTTGTGCTTCTTCAACAACCTGAATGATTTGTTTTTCTTTCTTAATATTGCCAGGATTAAGCCGAATACCATCAATATTATACCTCATTGCTTCTAACGCAATTAAATAATTAAAATGTACATCAGCCATAATTGGTGTTTTCGTTTTACTTTTAATTATTGGTATTAACTGGCATGATTGGATATCAGGAAAAGCAATCCTGATTAAATCACACCCTGCTGCTTCTAATTTGCTAATCTGTTCCATGGTAGATTTAATATCTTTAACATCACAGCTGGTCATCGATTGAACGGAGATTGGGTGTTCGCTGCCAATAAGCAAGGTGCCTATCTTTGCAGTTTTACTTTTTCTTCTCTTTATATCAACTAAATTTAACATCTTATTGGCCCGGCCTCTACTTAATAAATATTCTCAAGATATCTTGATATGTAGCAATAATAAAGATTGTTACAATCAAGGCAATACCTATAATATATAAAAAATTAACATGCTCTGGTTTTAAAGGTTTACCCTTTATTTTTTCTATTATCAGTAATAATATCTGGCCACCATCCAGGATGGGAATGGGGAAAAGATTGATAAATCCCAAAAAGATATTGATTAATGCAGTAAAAAATAATAAGTTTAAGAAACCAAATTTAGCTGCCTCTCCAGCCATTTGGGCAATACCCAGTGGTCCGGCAAGCTCAACCGGCATCTTACCTGTAAACATTTCTAAAAAACCTTTTATAATAAGGACAAGAATTTCACCTGTGGTATGAATAGATTTTTTTATGGAATCTATCAGAGATATTTTTTTAATTTGAAGGTCCAATGTTATTCCTATCATAGCGCGGTCATATTCTTCATTGTACTCAGGAATAAGGTTAATATCAAAAACATCCTTATTTCGTTTAATTTCTAAAGATATAACACTATCTCGATTGCTGTTGATTATATTAGAAATATCTTCAGCATTCTCAATTAATACTGAATTAATAGCAATAATTTGGTCACCATTTTCCAACCCCGCCAGTGCAGCCGGTGAACCGGGTGCCACATCAGCAATGGAATTTGATACCGTTGTTATACCGGTAAATAAAAAGACCAGCATTAATAAAAACATAGCTAAAACTACATTCATTATTGGGCCATTTATGATAACAGCTGTTCTTATTAGAAAAGGTTTTTTGTCAAATCTTTGACTAATAGGTACATCTTCTTCGATTTCTGCCTCACTCCGGTCATTCTCCATTTCAGTCTGTGACCTTTCTCCAGCCATCTTAACATAACCACCAAAAGGGAATAAACACAGTATATATTCTGTCCCTTTCCAGGTAATTCCGGCAATTTTAGGTCCAAAACCTAAAGAAAATTTAAATACTCTTATACCTGATATTTTAGCAATAATAAAATGCCCGAATTCATGAAATAAAATAGCTATTCCCAGTACAAAGATAAAAGCAAAAAAGGTTATCAATTTACTTATTCTCCTTGCATATTTCTTCTGCCATTTTTCTGGCTTCACGGTCCTGATAAATAATGTCATTAATTGTGGGATTCAAAATATTTTGATGTGCTTCCATAGTCAATGAGACGACTTTAATAATATTTCCAAATGATAATCTTCGATTTAAGAAAGCGCTTACAGCAACTTCGTTTGCAGCGTTTAATACTACAGGAAGTGTACCTCCCTGTTCTATTGCTTTATAACACAGGTCAATGCTGGGAAATTTTTTTGTGTCAAGTTTTTTAAAAGTCAACTGACCAATTTTTACCAGATTAATTCTGGGCAAAGAACTTCTTGCTCTGTTGGGATAATTCAAAGCAAAATGTATTGGAATTCTCATATCATGATTGCTTAATTGAGCAATCATACTACCATCATCATATTGAACAAGGGAGTGAATATAGCTCTGTGGATGGACCAATACCTCTATTTTATTCAATGGAACACCAAAAAGCCAAAAAGCTTCTATTACTTCCAGTCCTTTATTCATTAATGTTGCTGAGTCTATAGAGATTTTTTTACCCATTTGCCAATTAGGATGATTTAAAGCCTCTTCTACAGATACACTCTCCAAAGCACTCTCTTTTAAATGGTAAAATGGTCCGCCAGAAGCAGTTATAATAAGTTTTTCAATGTTTTCATAATGTTCTGGTGTAATACATTGGAAGAGTCCGCTATGTTCGCTATCGATAGGAATTATATTTATTTGATTATCTTTTACCCTCTTCATTATTATTTCGCCAGCAGATACAATAATCTCTTTATTAGCCAGACAGATTTGTTTTTTTGCATTTATTGCCTCTAAGGTAGGCTTTAAAGCAGCCATACCAGTAATTGCGACTATAACTGTATCAATATCTGTTAAGGTAGATATTTTAGTAAGTCCATATTCACCATACAATATATGGCAATTTATTTTATTATTCAGGTTGTTCTTTAGTTCTCTGGCTAGCTTGTCATCTCTCACTACGGCATATTTAGGTTTAAATTTTAAAATTTGTTCTTTAAGTAATTCTAAATCTTTCCAGGCAGACAATGCTAATATTTCATATTTATCTGGCTCATCTTGAATTACCTGCAAGGACTGTGTTCCAATAGAACCAGTAGAACCCAGGATTGTTATATGTTTTTTCATAGTAATAATCTTCCCCAGTATTTATAAAATTATTATAGTAATATTTTAAAGGAATAAAATAAAATTGGGATAGAAAACAGAATACTGTCTATACAGTCTAATATCCCTCCATGACCCGGTATTAAGTTACCAGAGTCCTTTGCTCCAAAATTCCTTTTTATTAAAGATTCGAATAGATCACCCATCTGACCAGAGATAGCTGCAATAATACCTAAGAGGAATAAAATATATAGTTTTATAGGAATAGCTGAGTAAAAAGCTAAGCCACATATTCCACCGCCAATGATACCTCCAATAGCCCCCTCTAAAGTTTTATTGGGGCTAAGATAAGGGAAAGGGTGATTTTTTCCAAAATAAGCACCGATTAGATAGGCAAAAATATCACTTATCCAGGTACTGAATAAAGAGAAGATAAGTAAAATCCTGCCATTTGTGAGCCCCATAATTTCTATAAAAAATGATAATAAATGTCCAATGTATAAAGCTATAAAAATAGTTAGAGCAATATTCATAATGCTGTATTTATTAAGTTTTAAGAAAAAATGTTCTAAAATAATTATAAAAAATAGCAGGGTAAAGATGGTGCGAACATTAGAAAAAGGTTGCAAATCCAATATATTCTTTAAAAATAATAAGAACATGGTAAAAGCCAGGCCTGATATTAAAGAAGGTTGGCAGTCCCGATTTTTTGCTATATACCATAACTCTAAAAAAGCTAATATGGCAATAATAGATATTGTTCCATAATACAATATTCCACCAAAATGAATTATTGCTAATATGACAGGCAGGGTCACAGCAATAGTCAGAGTTCGAGTACTTATTTTATCAAACCTTTCCCCCAAATTTTCTCACCCTTTTTTCGTAATCGGTTAATGCTTTCCAAAGTTGTTTCTTTGAAAAGTCTGGCCAGAAAGTTTTTGTAAACCAGAGCTCGGTATAGGCAATCTGCCATAAAAGAAAATTGCTAATTCTTAACTCTCCTCCCGTTCTGATTAATAAATCAGGATCAGGCAACCCTGAAGTAAGAAGATTCTTATTAATAAGTTCTTGTGTTATCTGTGAAGGTTCAATATGCCCCTGAACAATTTCTTCAGATAATAGTCTAAAAACATGACACAATTCCGATCTGCCACCATAGTTAAGGGCAATATTCAGTAATAGAAGGTTATTTAGCTTTGTTTCTTCCTCGATATTTTCCATAGCCAATCTTAGTGATAAAGGCAATTCTTCTCTATGTCCCATAAATCTGATTCTAATTTTGTTTTCCAACAATTCTTCTTTTTCTTTTTCAATAATCTCTTCAAAGAGGCCCATAAGTGAGGATATTTCTTGTTTCGGCCTTTTCCAATTTTCAGTTGAAAAAGCATATAGTGTCAAAATACCTATTCCAACTCTGATTGATTCTGTGATAACCATTCTTACAGTCTTAACTCCAGCCTTATGACCGGCATACCGTGGCAAATTGTTTTCCTCTGCCCATCTGCCATTACCATCCATTATAATAGCCAGATGGTTAGGAATTACTTTAGATATTTTATTATTTATATTATCTTTTCTATGTTTTAACATAGTCAATCTTTCTTCTTTATAAAAAAACCCCCATTTTTAATTAAATAACTAATATAGTCTATCTTTTGTATTAATTTGGGGGAATTTGTAATATCTATTAATAACTGAATAAATCTACCTGATATAAAACTTATCAAACCATCCTTTCATATAAAGGAAAACATAATCAAATACTGAATCACACTTTCATTATCTCTATTTCTTTTAATCTGCAGATCTCATCAAGCTCTTTTACATAAGAGTCTGTCAGTTCCTGTACTTTCTTAAAAATATCCTTACTCAAGTCTTCAGAAATATCTCCATTCTTTTCCAATTTTTTAACCTGATCATTAATCTCTCTTCTTATGTTTCTGATAGAGATCTTTCCTGATTCAATCTCTTTTTTTGCCACTTTTACCATATCTTTCCTGCGTTCTTCGGATAAAGGAGGAATTGGTAAACGGATAACTGTTCCATCATTATTAGGAGTCAATCCAATATCGGCTTTCCAGATTGCCTTCTCAACTTCACCAAGAAAACTCTTATCCCAGGGTTGAATAACAATCATATCAGACTCGGGTACGGCAATATTGGCAATTTCTTTTAAAGGAGTTAAAACCCCATAGTATTCTATTCTAATCTTTTCTACCAGTGCAGTAGAGGCTCTTCCTGTTCTAATTAATGCTAATTCTTGTTGGGTAATCTCTATTGCCTTTTTCATTTTGTGCTCGGTATCTTTTATTATCTCGGCTAACATATTTAATCCTCCTTTACAATGGTTCCAATAGGTTCTCCCAAAATTACCTTCTTAATATTCCCAGGTAAATTCAAATTAAATACAATTACAGGTACTTTATTTTCCATACATAACGAGATAGATGTGGCATCCATTACTTTTAAATTTTTGTTTAAAAATTCAAGAAAGTTAAGCTTTTTAAATTTTAAGGCGTTGGAATTTATAAGAGGATCCGTCTCGTAAATACCATCAACTTTAGTGGCTTTTAGCATTGCTTCTGCATCTAATTCGATAGCCCTTAAAGCTGCGGCAGTATCGGTGGTAAAAAAAGGATGACCTGTGCCGGCTGCCAGGATAATTATCCTGCCTTTTTCTAAATGCCTTATGGCTCTTCTTCTGATATAGGGTTCGGCAATAGCTTTCATTTCGATAGCTGTCTGTACCCGTGTTTCGATATTAAGTTTTTCTAAAGAGTCCTGCAAAGCAAGAGCATTGATCACAGTACCTAACATTCCCATATAATCGGCAGAAGCCTGATTAATTCCTTTAGCACTGGCTTCTTTCCCTCTAAAAATGTTTCCTCCCCCAATAACAATCGCAATCTGAACCCCCATCTCTTTTATTTCAGCTAATTCCTCAGATATAAAATTTACTCTATCGATATCAATGCCAAATTTTTTCTCACCGGAAAATGATTCCCCACCCAATTTTAATAATATTCTTTTATAAACAGACTGTTTCTTTTCCATTATTAACCAAATTTAATAATATATTTTTAATCTTATATGAAAATGAATTGACAAAGTTGAACAAAATTTTATTCTAATAGTGTTTTTCTATTTTGATTATTCACCAAGTTGATATCTTACAAATCTCTTTATCTGAATATTCTCTTTTAATTTTGATATTGTCTCTAAAACCAGTTGATTGATGGTTATTTCGGGATTACGGATATATTCTTGTTCCATCAAGCATATTTCTTTAAAAAAACTGTTTAACTTTCCTTCAATAATACCATTTATTATTTTTTCCGGTTTGTCACTATTGGCAAACTGGCTTCGATAAATTTCCTTTTCTTTATCAATAACTTCCTGTGGTACATCTTCCCTGTTAACATATTTGGGATTGGCAGCTGCTATCTGGAGGGTAATATTTTTTGCCAGTTCATTAAATTCTGGTGTTTTAGCGACAAAGTCAGTTTCACAATTTATTTCCAGTAGAACCCCTATCCTATTATTTAAATGGATATATGATGTAATTATTCCATTTAAAGCTTTGCGGCCCAGCTTTGAGCTAGCCGCTTGAATCCCTTTTTTACGAAGATAATCTGAAGCTTTTTCTAAATCTCCTCCGGTATGAATTAAAGCATTTTTACAATCCATCATACCAGCGCCAGTTTGCTCTCTCAACTTTTTTACTAATTCAGCATTAATTATCATTTAGCTAGTTCTCCTTAATTGTACACTTATTAAAATTCAATACTATACAGCAATTTTAACATCGCTTTCCTGGGCTATTTTTTTCCCTTCCAGTACCGCATCTGCTATTACTGAAGCTAATAGTTTGATTGCTCTTATAGCATCATCATTACCCGGAATAACATAATCAATTTCTTCTGGATTACAGTTAGTATCAACAACCGCCACTATGGGTATAGATAATTTTTTAGCTTCTGTGACAGCATTTCTTTCCCTCTTTGGATCGATAATAAATAAGGCATCTGGTAGTTTTCCCATATTTTTGATGCCGGTTAAGACTCTTTCCAACTTTTCCTGTTCTCTCTTTAAAATAATTACTTCTTTTTTTGGTAATAGAGAAAACTGACCACTATTTTCCATCTCTTCTAAATGGAAAAGACGTTTTACTCTTTGATTAATGGTATTGAAATTAGTCAGGGTACCACCAAGCCATCTATAATTGACATAAGGCATCTCACATCTTTCTGCTTCGGAATTAATAGATTCCTGTGCCTGCTTTTTTGTTCCAACGAACAAGATAGTGCCATTTTTACTGGTAAGGTCGCGCACAAAATTATAAGCATCATCAATAAGTTTAATAGTTTGCTGTAAATCTATAATATAAATATTATTTCTTTCAGTAAAAATATAGGGTCTCATCCTGGGATCCCAGCGTCTTTTTTGGTGCCCAAAATGTACACCAGATTCTAATAATTGTTTCATCGATACAACACTCAAATGCCCACTCTCCTTTTTAAATATTTATTTTAAATTTTTAATATTTTATAAGCAAGGTAATTTAAAATATTCTCTATAACATCCATTGTAAGGATATTAAAACAGATTAGAATATATAATAAAAACCTAATAAGTATAACATACTTAAATTTGTTATTCAAGTTAGATATTTTAAATATTTTCTATAAAATTATCTTTAATGATTAAATTATTCTAAGCTACAAAATATATTTGCTTAAATCTTCTTTTTGAATAATATTTTGTAGACGATTGGTAACATATTTTTTACTTATAGTAATCTTTTTCCGTGTCATCTTGGGAGCATTAAAGGAAATGCGGTCCAATAGTTTTTCCATCACAGTATAAAGCCTTCTGGCTCCGATATTTTCATTTTGTTCATTTAAAAGGGCAGCAATTCTTGCAATTTCCTTTATTGCATTATCCTCAAAATCAAGTTCAATTCCTTCGGTATTGAGAAGGGCTTTATATTGTTTAATCAAAGAATTATCAGGCTCAATAAGTATTTTTTCTAAATCTTTTTGATTAAGGCTATTTAGTTCTACGCGTAGAGGAAAACGTCCCTGTAATTCAGGAATTAAATCAGAAGGCTTGGAAGCATTGAAAGCCCCGGCAGCAATAAACAGTATGTAATCAGTTTTTACAGCTCCATATTTAGTCATTACAGTTGAACCTTCGATAATAGGTAGAATATCTCTTTGTACACCACTTCTTGATACATCAGGACCATATGCCTTTTCTTTCATGGCGATCTTGTCAATCTCATCAATGAATACTATTCCCAGTTCTTCTGTCCTGTAAATTGCCTCTTTTGCTATTTTATTCATGTCTAATAATTTTTCCTGTTCATCATCCAAAAGGACCTTTCTAGCCTCAGAAATTTTAAGTTTTTTTCTTTTCTTCCTACCTGGCATCATTTTATCAAAAATTTCTTTAAAATCTAATCCTATCCCTTCCATTCCCATATTGGAAAATATCTCTATGGGAGAATGGCTTTGTTCCTCAATCTCAATACTGATTTCTCTTTTTTCAAAATCACCGTTACGCAACTTAATTCTTAATCTCTCTTTTGTTCTTAAGGTTCTCTCCTTTTGTGATTCGCTGTTTTTAAGTCCATTGTCATTTTTAATCAAATCTTTTTCTGTATTAATAAGGTCAGTAGACTGAGAAAATGGGGTATCAAAGTCTTTATAGTCAGCTCTTTTACCTTCTTTAAAACCGAATTGGCTGGCAGGGAGTAGTGCTTGTAATATTCTTTCTTCAACCATCTCTTTTGCCTTTTCATGAACTTCTTCAATTTTCTCTTTTCTTACAAGTTGTACTGCAGCCTGTATGAGATCTCTTATCATAGAATCAACATCTTTTCCCACATAGCCCACTTCAGTAAACTTAGTAGCCTCAACTTTAATAAAAGGTGCCTGAACTAATTTTGCCAGTCTTCTGGCAATCTCGGTTTTCCCAACTCCCGTTGGCCCAATCATTATAATATTTTTAGGAGTAATCTCTTCCATTAATTCTTTGGGTAGCTTTTTTCTTCTAATTCTATTTCTTAAAGCAATAGCTACAGCTTCCTTTGCTTGTTTTTGTCCCACAATAAATTTGTTTAGCTCTACTACTATTTCAGATGGAGTAAAATCTTCCAATTGTACCCTCCTTTTATTATCCCTTTAAGGTTTCAACAGTAATATTACTGTTGGTATAGATGCAGATTGAGGAAGTAATCTTTAATGATTCTAAAGCGATTTCTGTAGCTGATAGTTTTGTAAAAGAGAGCAAGGCCTGAGCTGATGCTAAAGCATATGGGCCACCAGAACCGATTGCTGCTATGGGTTTGTCAGGCTCTATAATATCACCGTTACCGGATATGGTAAACATATCTTGCCGGTCTGCTACTATGAGTAAAGCTTCTAATCTTCTTAGGGCTTTATCTGTCCTCCAATCTTTAGCCAGTTCAATAGAGGCTCGTTTTAAATTACCTTGAAACTCTTCTAATTTACACTCGAACCTCTCATATAGAGTAAGTGCATCTGCTGCTCCCCCGGCAAAGCCGGTTAATACAGTATTGTGGTATATTTTCCTAATCTTCTTTGCCTCATTTTTTGCAATAATATTTCCTAAAGTAATTTGCCCATCTCCTGCAATGGCAATCTCATCATTTCTTCTAACGGCAAGGATTGTTGTTCCTCTGTACATAATAATTCCTTCTCTAAAAATAATATTATATCTATTTAAAGATAATAGATATTTCGACTAATTTATTAAATTTTTTGTTTACTATTTTCTAGGTATAGATTTTCTATAGATTTCTATCAATTTCCCCTCAGTGATATGGGTATAAATCTGGGTAGTCGACAAACTTTCATGCCCCAATAACTCCTGTACAGAGCGAAGATTAGCACCCCCATTTAAGAGATGAGTAGCAAAAGTATGACGAAAAACATGTGGGCTTATCTTTTTATTTAAACAGGCTAATCGCATACTATCATTAATTATCGTTCTAATACTTCTGACAGAAAGTCTATCTCCAAAACAATTTACAAATACGGCTTTTTCCGAAATGGTTTTGGAATATTTTTTCCTTGGTATCAATTTCCTGGCTTCAACATAGTTTTTTAAAGCATTCTTTACCGGTCTGCTTAACGGTAAAATCCTTTCTTTGGAGCCCTTGCCTAAAATTTTTATTGAATCATCATCCCAGTTGATATCATCGATATCCAGATTGGATAACTCAGCCACTCTAATTCCAGTGCCATATAATAATTCTAAAATAGCTTTGTTCCTAATACCGATAGGTTTATCAGTTTTTAAGGAATCCATCAATTTCACCACTTCTTCAAAGAATAGGAAATCAGGTAAGGTCTTTTTAATCCTGGGAGTATGGGCATATTCTGCGGGATTTTCAGTGATAATGCCCTCTTGCATCAAGAACCTGTAGAACACACGGCATGAAGAAATTTTTCTAGCAATCGTCTTATCACTATATTTTTTCTGTTTTAAATAGAGTATATAGGCTCTGAGTATGTGGTGGTCTACATCTATCAGATTGGCTATCCCTTTATTTTTTTGAGCGAACCTGGATAATCCAATGATATCTGTCAAATATGCCTTTATGGTATTATGTGGAAAGTGTTTTTTATCTTTCAAATATTTTTGGTATTCTTCTAAATTATTTGTATTACCGATACTTTTATTCATTCTTTAAGGCCTTTTCCCGATAATTGCATTCTTTATTAATACACTGGTAAAGAGTATTTTTGCCCTTACCAGGATTCTTAACAAGAATGGAACCACATTCAGGACATTTTCTATCTACAGGAAGAAAAATTGAATAGAAATTACAATCAGGGTATTTGCTGCAACCATAAAAATATCGACCCTTTTTACTCTTTAACCTGACAATTTCACCACCACATCCTTCTCGAGGGCAGGCAATACCAATCTTAATAAGATAAGGTTTGGTGGGATGTTTGTGTGGGAATTGGGAGCAAGCCATATATTTTCCATAAGGGCCATTCTTTATTTCCATGGGGCTATCACATACAGTACATTTTTCATCTGTTAATTCTTTAGTTTTTTGCACAATTTTTTGAGGTGGCTTTTCCTGTAGATGGTCTATATTAAATAACAGGGATTTATAAAATGTATTCAAAACATCATGCCAATCATGTTCCCCTGATTCAATTTTGTCCAATTCGTTTTCCATTATTGCTGTAAATTTTACATTTATAATATTAGAAAAATATTTTATCAAAAATTGATCTACTTCAATTCCCAATTTAGTTGGTATTAATCTTCTATCTTCTTTTTCAACATAACCTCTGCTCAATATTTTATCAATAATAACTGAATAAGTGCTGGGCCTCCCGATGCCCTCTTTCTCTAATATTTTTACCAGACTTGCTTCATTATATCTTGCCGGTGGTTTGGTAAAAAGCTGTTTGGGGTCTATTTTTAATAATATTAGATTCTCTTCCTCTTTTAAAATAGGTATGCTAACCTTTTCAATTTCACCCTCTCCCAATACTTTTAAGTACCCCGGGAATACTATACTGCTACCATTTACTTCAAAAATGTACTCATTTGCCCTGATTTTAATATTCTTTTTTTCTATTAAAGCAGATTTCATCTGACTGGCTATAAAATATTTCCAAATCAACTGATAGAGTTTGAATTGATCACCGGTTAAATTATTCTTGATAGATTCCGGTTCTA
This sequence comes from Atribacterota bacterium, assembly GCA_028696495.1. Lineage (GTDB taxonomy): Bacteria > Atribacterota > Phoenicimicrobiia > Phoenicimicrobiales > Stramentimicrobiaceae > Stramentimicrobium. The sequence continues at coordinate 29,708 of JAQVGY010000002.1, read as the reverse complement.
AATTTATTGAAGTCGGTCTGATTGCCTCATGGGCATCCTGAATTTTTACAGCCTTTTTATCTTTTGATACCTGTTCTCCACTTTTGCCATGAGCCACATAGTCTTTTCCATATTTTTCTGTAATATATCTCCTGGCATTGCTTTTAGCTTCATCAGAAATTCTTGTTGAATCTGTTCTCATGTAAGTAATTAGCCCCAGAGTTCCTATACTGGCAATAGATACCCCTTCATATAATTGTTGGGCAACTCTCATGGTTTTTTTTACGGAAAAATTTAATCTGTTATAAGCTATTTGTTGCAATGTACTTGTTTTTAAGGGGAGAGACGGAGATTTGTGGCTTTTAGTTGTTTTGATTTCTGATACAATAAAAGGATGTCCCTTAATATCTTTGCAATAGAATTCGGCTTCTTCTTTATTTTTAATCTTTATCTTAACACCATTTTTTGATATTAGCGAAGCCTGGAAAGCATTATCTTGAACATCTTTTTCCTTCAACAATAATACATTTATTTTCCAATATTCTTCTGATTTAAAAGCATCAATCTCTTTTTCTCTTTTAACAATTAAGTGAACTGCCACAGACTGCACTCTGCCGGCACTCTTCCCGCTGGTATATCTATAGCATAACGGGCTAACCTTATACCCGACTAAACGGTCTAATAATCTTCTGGCAATCTGTGAATTGACTATATTCATATCTAATTCTCTAGGATTATCAATGGCTTTTAATACCACATTTTTAGTTATTTCGTTAAAAGATATTCTACATTTTTGATAAATAATATTCAATTCTTGTGCTATATGCCAGGAAATAGCCTCTCCTTCTCTATCCGGGTCGGTAGCTAATAATATTTTTTCTTTTCCTTCAGCCATATTTTTTATATTTTTAACCACCTGATTTTTTCCGGGAATTACAACCCAGGTTGGATTAAAATTGTTATCAATATCAATGCCCATCCTCGATTTTGGCAAGTCTTTAATATGACCTTTGCTAGAGATGATAAGGAATTTATCGCCTATCATTTCTTTTAACACTCTTTCTTTTGTTGGAGATTCAACAATAATAAGATCTTTTTTCATTTTTTATCCATATCTATTTTTTTAAGTATATATCCATTTTAAATTTAGAATATAATGCCATATGTTTAAACCCGTTACTATATGCTATCAAGCATCCTGTTTTTTAAAATTATCTTTATTAGAAATTATTCTATTTTCACGGTGCTGTAGCAATCGGATAATGTTACTTCGATGACGAAATATTGCCAGCAGGTTAATAATTGTTAAAAAATATTTAAATTCAGCGGGTGTCTCAAAGATAAAAGATAGAATAAACATACTGAGAACAGAGACAATTGAACCAAGGGCTGCAAATCTAAAAGCTATTACTAACACTACCCATATTATTGCCGATATAAATGCAATATTGGGGTAAATAGATAGAATAACTCCAAAAGTGGTTGCAATGCCTTTGCCCCCCTTGAGCTTCAGAAAAATAGACCAGTTATGTCCCATAATGGCAAAAAGTCCGGTTAATAGTTGAAGAGTAATGCTTTCTGTGGCTACTATCTTAGCAAGATAGACTGCCAGTAGCCCCTTTGAGCAGTCTCCAATCAGAACCAGCAACGCATATCTGACGCCCAGAACACGAAAAGTGTTTGCTGTTCCTATATTGCCGCTACCATATTCCCTGATATCAATCTTCTTCAGGTATTTACTAACTAAATAGCCAAAAGGTATGGAACCTAAAAAGAAACTGATAATTAGAATTAAGGCAATTCTCACCGACATCATAATTTCCATCTTATCCCTTGTTTTTTATTTCCTCTTTTCATAATAAAATAGAATTGGAATTCCTTTAAAATCGAAGTTTTTTACGAATTGGTTTTCCATATATCTTTGATATGAATTATATAGAAGTTCAGGATTGTTTACAAATATTTTAAAGGCGGGAGGTTTGGTTCCCACTTGGGTGATATAGTAAAAATGGATTCTTTTACCGCTGACTATCTTGGGGGCTCTTTTATTAACAATATTCTGTAAAAAATTGTTCAGTTTAGAGGTAACTATCTTTTTATTATATTTTTTAAATATCTCAATAATTGCTTTCAGGACAGGTAAAAAGTCTTTTTTTGGTTCTATGGCTATTGTGGTTAGTATGAGAGCATCTTTTAAAAATTTTAAACTGTATTTGCTTATTTTCAAAAGTTGGTTTTTATCAATTCCTATTTCTTTTTTTACTAAATCAAATTTATTCAATAGAACAATACAGGCTTTTTTTTCCTCAATAATCCTGTTAGCCAGCCGTTTATCCTGCATACTGATAATTTGTGTACCATCTAAAACTAATAATACTATATCTGCCTTTTTGATAGAGTCAATAGCTCTCAGATTGCCATAATATTCAATCTTATTTTTCACGCTTTTTTTTCTTCTTAACCCAGCAGTATCAACAAAAATTATTTTATAATCATCAAATTCGAGTGAAACCTCTATTGCATCTCTGGTGGTACCGGGGCTTTCATCTACGATAATTCTCTCCTCTTTTAAAATAGCATTCAAAATACTTGATTTACCGACATTGGGTTTTCCAATAATTGCCACCCTTATTACAGTATCAAAATCTTTAGCCGAATCAATTCTTTTTTCTTTATCGGGTATTAATGCGGTTAATCTATCCAATAGTTCGTAGATATTGGTTCCCTGTTCAGCAGAAATGAGGCAGGGTTCTCCTAAACCCAGCTGATAAAAATCGCTTAAAAAATAATTTTTTTCCTTTATATCATTCTTATTTATGGCTAAGATAACTTTTTTATTTTTATTTCGAATAAATGCAGCTATGTCAATATCTTCCTGTTGGATACCGGTCATAACATCTAAAAGAAACAGGATAATTTCAGATTCGGAAATGGCTTTTTCAGCCTGATCCAATATCATTTTTTGTAAGGGTTTATCTTTATTGTTATAATCAATGCCACCAGTATCAATCAGAGTAAAAACTTTTCCATGCCATTCAACTTCAGTATAATTCCGATCACGGGTAACCCCGGATTCAGGCAGGACAATGGCCTTTCTAAAACCCACTATATAATTAAATAATGTAGATTTACCGGTGTTTGTTTTTCCAATAATGGCAACCTTTGTCTTCATATTTTTAGATACCCGCTTAATTTATGAAAATGAGTAGATGATTTATAAGATTTGCAGCTTTTTTTGAATATCTCTTATCATATTCTCAGGATTTTCAGCTTCAAATATTTCAGAACCAACTACAAGAATATTTGCTCCTGCTTTATTGACTGTTTCAATATTTTTAATATTTACTCCACCATCTACCTGAATATCAATGTTTTTCCCGAACTTATTCACTATTTCCCTGGCTTGGGTAATTTTTTTTATCATAGTTGTTATAAATTGTTGTCCACCAAAACCAGGGTTAACAGTCATTATCAGTATAACATTCAGCTTGTCCAGGACATGCTTTATCATTTCCAATGGAGTTGCAGGATTAAGGGCTACTCCGGTTTTTAATCCGGAATCAATTATCATCTGTAATGTTTTGTCTAAATGGGGGCATGTTTCAACATGTACAATAATACTATCCCGGGTGAATAAAGCTTTAGAGAATACTTCAATATATCTTTCCGGTTTTTCTATCATCAGATGTACGCTAAGTGGGAGACTGATATTTTTTCTAATGGTGTTAACTATCTTAGGACCAAAAGTAATATTGGGGACAAAATTCCCATCCATAACATCAAGATGGACTAAATCTACCTTACATCTTTCTAATAAGAGCAAAACTTCCTTCAGACAGGAAAAGTCAGCATTTAATATTGATGGAGCCAATTTATTTTTAAACATACTATTAACCTCTTCATATCTAACCAGATATTTTTATATCAGATATTCTCTATCTAAACTCCTGTATTGAACAGCTTCAGCTATATGTACAGCCTGAATTTCTTCTACTAAATCAATATCTGCAATTGTTCTGGATAATTTTAAGATTTTATCATATGCCCGTGCACTCAATTTTAATTTTTCCATTGCCTGATTTAGTAGGTTCCAGGCTTCTTCCGACAATGAACAGTATTTTTCAATATCTTTGCGATTCATCTGTGAGTTATTATAAATTTTTTTTCCTTGGAAACGAACTAATTGTATCTTCCTGGATTTTTCAATTCTTTTTCTAATTTCACCGGAACTCTCATAGTCATTTTTTCTCTTTACTAATTCTTTATAATCAAGTCTTGGTACTTCAATCTGTATATCGATTCTATCCAATAGTGGACCCGAGATTTTTGCCCTGTATTTTTGAATTTGGTATGAGGTGCAGGTACATTGTTTGACCGGGTCACCAAAAAAACCACAAGGACAGGGATTGGCGGCTGCTACAAGCATAAAACGCGATAAATAAGTGACTGAACGTAATGCTCTGGAAATTGTAACTATTCCGTTTTCTATTGGTTGACGTAATGATTCTAATGCCGAACGGCTGAATTCAGGGAGTTCATCTAAGAACAATACCCCGTTATGAGCCAAGCTGATTTCACCAGGCTTAGGGAAAGTTCCTCCTCCGATAAGTCCGATATCACTTATGGTATGGTGTGGTGCCCGAAAAGGCCTTCTGGTCATAATAGGAGAGCTTCTATTGGCAAAATTAGAAATACTGTAGAGGCGGGTTATTTCAATTGATTCCTCCAGGGAAATAGCGGGTAAAATTGTGGGAAGACGTTTGGCTAACATAGTTTTACCAGAACCTGGTGGACCAATCATTATAACATTATGTCCCCCGGCTGCCGCTACTTCCAAAGCCCTTTTGGCATGTTGCTGACCCTTGACATCGGCAAAGTCGACTGAATAGACATCAATATTAGAAAGCAATTTTTCTCTATTGACATAAAAAGGGTTAATATTTATTTGTTTATTCAGAAATCTAACTACCTGTCGTAAATTAGAAACAGGATAGATTTTTATTCCATCTACTATTCCGGCTTCCTCAGCATTTTCCATAGGAACGATGATATTATCAATACCATTTTTTCTAGCCATTAAGGCAATTGATAATACCCCGTTTACCGGCCTTATGCTGCCATTCAGAGAGAGTTCGCCTATAATAATACAATTTTTTAAAGAAAATCCCTGTAATTGATCATTGGCAGCCAGTATTCCTACGGCAATTGGTAAATCTAAGGCAGGGCCTTCCTTTTTAATATCTGCAGGTGCTAAATTTACAGTTATTCTTTGCATTGGAAATCGAAATTCAGAATTTGTTAAGGCAGACCTGACTCTTTCTCGCGATTCCTGTATTGCGGTATCAGGCAAGCCCACTATATTAAAAGAAGGTAGCCCGCTGGCAACATCAACTTCTACTTCAACAAGAAATGCTTCTACACCTAAAAGAGCAGCACTGCAAAGTTTTGAAATCAAGATAGCACCTAATCCTATAACTATATTTATTGTATTTAACAATGAAATGCATTGGGAATATGTTTTATTTTTGCCAATAAACGGTGATTAAATTGGAGTGTAATAACATCAAAACGAAAAAGTTTATCTTCAATACCTTTTTGTTTAATGTATAATTGTGCAACCTTTATAATTTTATTCATTTTATATTTAGTGATAGATTCTTCAGGAAGTCCATATTTTTGCGATTTTCTACATTTTACTTCAATAAAACATATGCAATTATTCTTTTCAGCAATAATATCAATTTCACCAAAGACAACCCTGTAGTTTTGTTCTAAAATATGATAACCTTTTTTAGATAAATAGTGCCTTGCTAATTCTTCCCCAATTTTTCCGATATTATTCATATAGTTCTATTTGGTTTAATAATAGTTTTAATGAGTATTTTTATTATTTACAACCACGCCTTTAAAAGTTTTACGGTGGATAGGGCAAATTCCATCAGTCTTTATAGCTGCAAAATGTTTTTTTGTTCCATATCCCATATTCTGATTAAAAAGATAAATTGGATATTTTTTATGAAATTCCCTCATAAGGTTATCCCGATATACTTTAGCCACTACTGAAGCAGCAGCTATGGATATACTCTTGTCTTCACCTTTGACAATACTGTCTTGCTCTGTTTCAATAAAGGGTATTTTCAAGGCATCAATTAATAAATAATCAGGCTGTTGGCTGAGAGATGCAATGGCTCTTGTCATAGCCAGCAATGTTGCCTTTAGTATATTTATTCTGTCAATTGTAGCAGGGCTGGCCAGGCCAATTCCGATATCACAGGATTTGTCCATGATTAATTTATACAAATATTCCCTTTTATTTTTACTTATTTTTTTAGAATCTTTTAAATCAGTGATAAAAAAAGAATCAATATCTCTAAGTACCACAGCTGCGGCTACAACTGGTCCTGCCAGGGCTCCCCTTCCCACCTCATCAATACCTGCGATACAGTGAAAACCAGAAAGTAATAGATTTCTTTCAATAGCCTTTAATTTTTCAATCCTTATTCTTTCCTGATATAAAAAATTAATTTTTCTTCTTAAACGTGAAACTTTTTTAATCAATTTAATTAAATCTAAAGAGAATTAAGCCATCAATCCTCTTTGTCCAACCCTATCCCTTAAGAAATATAATTTTGCTCTTCTAGCAGTACCTCTTTTAATAAGTTTAATACTTTCTATGGTAGGGGAATGTATTGGAAATATTTTTTCAACACCAATACCTTTGCTAACCTTTCTTACAGTTATTGTCTCTCTGCTCCCACCATGCTTTCTGGCGATTAAAATCCCTCTGAAAATTTGAATTCTTTTTCTTTCCCCTTCAATAATCTTCTGGTGTACCTCGATTAGATCACCGGGTTTTATATCCAATGTTTCTTTTTTTAAATGAGCATCTTCGATATATTTAATATTGTTCATCATTATATTCCTCTCTTTTCTAATCAATTCTTTTCCAGTCATCTATTATTTTAAGTTCTTCTTCGGAAAAATTTCTATCTACAAACAAATCCGGTCTGCGGATGAATGTTCTCAGTAATGATTGCTTCATTCTCCATCTGTCAATTTTTTCATGGTCTCCCGATAATAAAACCTCCGGTACTTTAAAGTTTCTATAGTTTTCCGGTCTGGTAAAATGGGGGTAATCAAGTAATCCATGGTAAAAAGAATCACTTTTGGCTGATTCTTCTTTTCCCAATACTCCAGGAATCATCCTGATTATAGCATCAACCATAACCATAACCGGTATTTCTCCACCTGTTAGAACATAATCACCTATTGAAATTTCTTCTGCATTTAGTATCTGACCAACTCTCTCATCAATGCCTTCATATCTTCCACAGATAAAAATAATTCTCTCTAAAGTAGATAATTTTTTCGCTATTTTTTGATTAAATATTTTACCTTGAGCAGAAGTAATTATTATCTTACTATCAGTCCAGTTTCCATCTTTTTTATAAATAGATTCTATGGCATCAACAATAGGCTCAGGCTTTAATATCATTCCCGGGCCACCGCCATAGGAGTAGTCGTCAACACTCTTATGCCTATCTTTGGTAAAATTTCTAATATCCATGATGTTGATGTTTATCAGATGTCTATCCATAGCCCTTTTAATAATGCTTTCTGCAAAGGGCGAATCAAACATATTAGGGAAAATTGTCAACACTGTTATTTCCATAAATCTCCTTATGGGAACCTGCTTCTTAATAATTCGAAGAAGGATATTCCTCTCTGGCTTCTCTTATTTCAATTATAGTCTTAGTTTTTTCTTTTACAGTTGCCGCATTAACAATTGCCCTTATTGCTTTGATTACCCTTCCCTGTTTACCAATGATTTTCCCAATATCTGCAGGGTCAGCTACTATCTCTAATACAGTAACATTATTTAACTTAATGGTATTAATATTTAAACTATCTGGAAAATCGACTAACATCTTTAACAAATAGTCAATAATTTCTTTCAATTCACTTCTCCAAGGATTTCTTATAAACTCATCTTATCTCTGTATCAGCTTTAATTAAACTTCTTTAGAGTCATTCAGTATGCCTTCTTTTCTAAGTAAAGATTCCACTGTTTTTGTCATCTTTGCTCCCTGCTTAATCCATTTTAAGCTCTCGTCTTTGTCAATTTTTAAGGCATAAGGTTCTTTAGTTGGCTGATAATAACCTAACATCTGTATGAATCTTCCATCCCCTGTTTTACGGGAATCTATAACTATAACCTTATAACAAGGATTTTTTTTGGCGCCTTCTCTTCTCAGTTTTATTTTCGCAGACATCTTTTCCTCCATAAATTATTTAAAATATTATTTGTACAATCTATTATTTATTTTCTCATAAAAGGAACTAATGAGTCCAAACCAGTTCGCTGTTTTAAAAATTTCTTCATTTTAAAAAATTGGTTTAGTAATCGGTTTACCTCGTTTACCGTTGTCCCACTGCCTCTGGCAATTCTCCTTCTTCGGCTTCCATTAATAATATCAGGGTCCAACCTTTCTTGTTTGGTCATGGAACAAATTATGGCTTCAACCCTTTTTAATCCTTTTTCCTCATCTCCAAAATCCTGTTTAATATTCTTTAATGAGCTTGAAAATTGAAAAGGCATCAAATTAAATATATTTTCCAGAGAACCCATTTTTTTGATTTTTTTCAGTTGTTCATAAAAATCATTCAAATTAAACTGTTCTCTAAATACCTTTCCTCCCATATTTTGCAATTCATTACGGGCATAGCTGGCTTCAATCTTTTCAATTAGTGTTAAGGTATCCCCCATTCCAAGAATTCGGGAGGAAATACGATCAGGATAAAACGGTTCTAAATCAGTTATTTTTTCGCCTACTCCAGCAAATTTAATAGGTAAATTCGTTCTACTTCTTAGGGAAAGGGCAACACCACCACGGGCATCACCATCCAATTTTGTTAAAATAAAACCATCTACTCCAACTTCATTATTAAAATCGTTAGCTACCCTCAGGGCATCCTGACCCATTAAAGCATCAAGGACAAGTAAAGTTTCATGAACTTGTATTGAGTTTTTTATCTTCTTTAGTTCCTGTATTAGCTCTTGATCTATGTGTAGTCTTCCTGCTGAATCAATAATAGTAACATTATATTTATACTTTTTTGCCCATTGTTCTGCTTCAAGAATAGTATCAATAGCTGATTTATTGATATTCCCGGTAAATACATCAATACCGGCTTCCCCGCCCAGTATTGATAACTGTTCAATGGCAGCAGGCCTAATTCTATCAGCCGCTACCAGTAACGGGATATGTCCGTTATTTTTAAGGGTCAAAGCCAATTTAACTGCAGTAGTTGTTTTTCCAGAACCCTGTAAACCAATAAGAAGAATAGTGGTCGGTATTTTCTCATTGATGTTAATTTTAATCTGTTTTTCTCCTAATATCTCAGTTAATATTCCATGGGTTATTTTAATAATCTGTTGTCCGGGAGTAAGGGTTTTAGAAAGTACTTCCTGATTTACCTTTTCTTCCAATTTTACAATAAAATCTTTTACCACTTTATAATGAACATCGGCTTCTAAAAGAGCAAGCTTGATTTCTCTTAAAGATTGTTTAATATCAGATTCTGAAATTTTGCCTTTTTCTCTTATTTTTGAAAAAATTGATTGAAATTTTTCCGACAATATATCTAACATAATTATTATTCACCATATAAAAGTATAAAAAGCTTGTACAGCTATGTAAATATTCCCAATATCACAATAAAACAAAGGATTGAAACTTTTTAAATAAAAAAAATAAAAAATTCCCTATAAGTATATAGAAAATTATAAGTGGTGTCAATTAAGCAGTATCTCAATAAATTTTTCTGTATCATATCTGCATAAATCGGTAATCTTTTCTCCATAAGTGAGAAATGAGACGGGAATTAACAAATCTTTCTGAATAGTGAATACTATTCCTCCTTTTGATGTGCCATCCAATTTAGTTAAAGTTATACTGGAAATATTCAGAGATTCTTTAAAACTAATAGCCTGGGCAAGCCCATTTTGACCGGTAGTAGCATCAATTACTAAGATAATGTTCAATGCTGCTTCGGGTGCATTTTTTTTAATCACCCTTTTTACCTTTTCTAATTCTTTCATGAGATTGCTATAAGTATGCAACCTTCCTGCAGTGTCAATTATTAATAATTTCTTCTTTTTAGCTTTTGCAGAATGTATGCTATCGAAAACAACAGAAGCTGGTTCTGAACCGGCTGATGTTCTCATTACCTCAACATCTATTTGTTTGGCTAAATAAGTTAGTTGTTCTATGGCACCCGCCCGAAATGTGTCAGCGGGCACTAATAAAGTGTCCAATGCTCCATCTTTGAAATAGTATGCGAGCTTACCGGCAAAAGATGTCTTTCCTGTGCCATTGACCCCTACGACCATCACTATATTTAATATTTCAGGATTTATAATGAAAGCATCATCTGTTGCAGGAATTAATTCAATTAATATCTGTTTAAGATATTTTTTAAAATAATTAAAATCATTCATTTTATACTGGTGTATATTAATTGCCTGGAAACGAGTTAAGATTTCTTCAGTAGTCCGAGGACCGATATCAGATAAAATCAGTAATTCCTCAATTTTTTCCAGAAAGAGATTTTTATCTTTTACAGCATCTGTAAATAACATATCATATTTATCAATTAAGCTATCTCTCGTTTTTTTTAAGCCTGTTTTTAAGGAAGCTAACAAATTACTGATTTCTATTCTCCCCCGTTTCTAACATTCTAACTGACATTAACTTAGAAGTACCATATCCATCCATAGTAATTCCATATAATGCATCCGCTACCTTCATAACTTCTTTTTGATGGGTAATAATTATTATTTGAGAATCTTTAAGAATGGCATCATCTCTTATAAAAGATGACAAACGCACTGCATTAAGATCATCTAAAGCAGAATCTATTTCATCAAAAAAACAAAAAGGAGTAGGGTTTGCCTTCCATAATGCAAATAAAAGAGCAATAGCAGTCAAAGCTTTTTCGCCGGCAGACAGTAAAGAAATATTCTGCACCTGCTTGCCAGGGGGTTGTACCAGCACCTCAATACCTGTCTCCAGTAGTTTTTTATTATCAGTCAACTCCAATGATGCTTGGCCACCATGGAATAGTTTTTCAAATATCTCTTTAAAATTAAGTTCCACTTCTTGGAAGGTATTATAAAAATGCTCTTTAGCTATTTTATCAATTTCTTCGATTAAAGTTAATATTTTTTCTTTAGATTGAACTATCTCTTCCTTTTTATGGTGCAGTTCTTTGAATTTGGCAAGTTGTTCTTGATACTCAAGGGGGGCATTGTAATTAATTTGTCCCATTGACTTAATCTGTTCTTTGAATTCGGAAATTTTAGCCAGAGCTCCTGCCTGATTATTAGCGTAATTCTTATAACATAGAATTTCTTCAATGGTAGCATTGTACTGATTATTTATAGTCTGAAGTAAATGGCTTACTTTTTCTTGATTTTGTACAGAAACCATTTCACATTCATGTAAAGCATTTTTTTCGCTATTGAGGTGTTCTTGTTCTGCCTCAATTCCTTCCCTTCCCTTTCTTAAAATGTGGTCTTTCTCTTTCAAAATCTCTTTTATTCTATTTATTTCACAAATGAACTTGTTTTCTTCTTTTTGACAACAGTCAAGTTTTTCTTTTAATTCAATCTCCTGTTGGGTTAATTGTGTATAGTTTTTATTAAAGTTTTCTAACTTCTCTTCTCTGCTTTTTTCTTCTTGTTGATAACTATTGACAAATTGCTCCATCTCGATTTTTCTTTTCTGTAAAAATTCTTCTCTCTCCTCATTCCAGGATATTTTCATCTTAAAATTATCGATGTTTCTTTTGATTTCATTAATAATAGCAATGCCGTTGTTTTTATATCGGGAAAGACATTTATTATATAAAATAATTGAATCAAAAAAGTTTTTAACACTACTTATGTCTTTATCTAAAATTTTAATTATTCTTTTGTTATTTTCAATCTTCTCTATCTCTTCACTCTGCCTTTTTTTTAAAGAACTCAATAAGTTTTCTGCAGTTAATGTATTGTTTTTATTCTCAGCCAATCGAACTTTTTTTTCATTAATCCTTATTATATAATTGTTCAGTTTTTTGCTGATGTCTTTTACTTCGTGGAGGAGCAGGTTGTATTTTTCTTTCTCAGTTTCCAAGATTAATTTTCTTTTTTGCCATTCACTATCAATAGAATTTATTTCATGCTCTAAAGTTAGGATTCTTTTTTGGGAAATTTCATACCTATCTTTTATTAGCTTACCAGGGGCAAAGCCGATGCTAACCATGCCTCTTTCATTTATTACTATTCCATCTAATGATATTACAGTCAATTTACCTTTTATTTGGTTAGCAATGTCTAAGGCAGTCACCATATCTTCTACAATTAATATATTTCCCAGAGCAGCATCTATTAAATCTTTAAATCCCTGAGGAAAAGAAATCAGCTGATTGGCAAATCCAATAACCCTACCCTTTCCCGGTTCTTTTCCTAAATTCAAAGTTTTTAAATCATAGTTATGTGTTGAGATAAGGTTGCTGGCAGCAATTCTTACTCTTGAAGCAATTTTTATTTCATAGTTTTGTTTTAAGAATGGGATTTTACTCGAATGCAACAGATGCAAATACTTTATTCCATCATCCAAAATAAAGTCAAAAACATGTTTTAAATTATCAGGTATATTAGAAACTACATTTTTAAGTTCACAAAAACAGATAACACCATCATCTAAGCCATGTTTCTCAACAAATTCATCAAGGTCTTCTATTTTCCCGTTATGAATAGTATTTAGTAATTCTTTAAGAAGGGATATCTCTTTATTTTTTAGACCAATATCATTAAAGTATCTTTGGATTAAAGATTTTTCTTTGTCGATCAGTGTCTCTGCTCTGGTTAATTCTGCTTTCTTCTCTTTCTCCATTTCAGTTAGTTGCTTAATGTTTTGTTCTAAATAAGATATTTCCAGAACAATATTCTCTATTTGTATTTGATTATCAGCTATTCGGTTAGTTAGTTGCTTTATTTGGGCTTCTATCTGAGAGAAAGAAATATTTTTAGCTTTTGCCTCTTCTCCTTTTTTAATAATGGTTTCTCGATAATTATTATAATAGAATTCGATATCTTTTGAGATTGATTCAACAGTTAATATTTTTCCCTTATAATAACTATTAATATAGCTGTATTTTTCTAATAGAAGTTCTTCTTCTTTCAGATTTTTTTTAAAAATGTTCTCATTCTGTTCTGTTTTAGCAATATCTTCTTCAATAGAAGCAAGATTATTGGTAAATTTCTCATATTGGCTTTCAGCCCTTGCCCTGTCTTCCCTGTTATTTTGTATTAGTCTATCAATATCAACTTTTTTTTGATTAAGCACAGTTAAGTGATTAATAAGTTTGTTTTTACTTATTTCATTTCCTTTAGATTGCTCCAAATATTCTTCTAATTGATTTTCTAATTCTTCTTTTTTTTGTTCGGTTTTGAAAATTTCATCTTTATAATCAAAAATTGTTTTATCGATTTTAATAATTTTATCTTTAAAAGACTGTATTTTATTGTTATTTTTAATAATATTACTTTGCAAAGATTTATATTGCTGGTACATTAAATAGTATTCCAGTTTCAAAATGTGGTCCTGGTAATACTGATATGTCTCCAGATCGTCAGATTTTTTTTTATAATTAGATAAGGTATTCTCAACTTCGTATAAAATATCATTAACTCTTAATATGTTGTTTTCTATTACCTCAAGTTTTTTCAGAGATTTTTCTTTCCTATTACGGTAAATTGAAACATCAGATGCTTCTTCAAATAATATTCTTCTTTCTGAAGGTTTGGCATTTAAAATAAAGTCAACTTTACCTTGAGCTATAATAGAATATGAATTTTTACCTAACCCGGAGCCCAGCAGAAGTTCCTGAATGTCTTTGAGTCTACAAGGGATACCATTGATATAATTTTCAATTTCACCAGAGCGATAAATTGTCCTTTTTATCTCCACTTCTTCTGTATCGATAGATAACTTTCTTTCAGTATTATCAAAAAGCATATAAACCTGGGCAAAATTTCTCATTTTCTGTTCTGGATTGCCGGCAAAAATCATGTCAGTAATCTTGTTTCCTCTCAAAGAGCGAATATTCTGTTCGCCGAGTATCCACCTTACCGCATCGATTATATTACTCTTACCACAACCATTTGGCCCAACAATGACGGTTATTCCTGGTGTGATATTCAATTTAATCTTGTTAGCAAAGGATTTAAATCCCTTTATTCCAATTTCCTTAAGAAACAATGCTAAAGGCCTTTCTTAAAAGATTCCTAATTTTTTTAAAGCGTGGTTAGCAGCATTCTGTTCTGCTTCTTTTTTATTTTTACCTGAACCAATTCCGTAAACCTGGTTTTTTATAGATACCTCTGTGTAAAATATCTTTCTATGTTCCAATCCCTCTTCTTTCACAACCTTATAAAGGGGCAGACACTGAAATATTTTTTGAGTCAATTCTTGTAAATAGGTTTTATAATCATTTATTTGATCTTTTATCAAAGATTCAATTTTTTCTTTTTCCATAAAATTGTTAATTATTTTCTGGCAGTGATTAATTCCACCATCCAGGTATATTGCCCCCAGACAGGCCTCCAGGCAGTCTGTTAAAATAGAAAATTTCCCTCTTCCTTTCTTCAAATCCACGCCTTTGCCTAAAGAAATATAATTTTCTAGTTCAATTTGATTGGCGAAATTGACCAAGAATTGCTGGCTAATTATGATAGACTTCATCTTGGATAATTCGCCTTCAGAGGAAAAAGGAAATTTAAAATATAGATATTCACTTACTGCTAAATTTAAAACTGAATCGCCAAGAAATTCTAATCGTTGAAAATGATTAATTTCTTCTTTTTCTTTTTGATTAAATAACGAGGCATGGGTTAAAGCTTTTTTTAGTAGCTCTATATTTCTAAAATTATACTCTAATTTTGCTTCCAATTCATTTAAGCTTATCTTATTATGCCCCCTAATACCCTCTCATTTTAACAATTTCAGGAAGTGAGGACTAATGTGGATACTACTTTTTTTGGTCCTCTAAGTAATGGATAACATCAGCTACAACTTTTATTTTTTCAGCATCTTCGTCTGCTATTTCAATATCAAATTCTTCTTCAAAAGCCATAATCAATTCCACAATATCTAAAGAATCGGCTCCAAGATCATCAATAAATGAAGAATTTTCTTTAACTGTGTCTTCTTCAATCCCCAGCTGATCAACAATAATTTTTTTTATTTTATCCATAATATCCATAATTACTAAAACTCCTTAATTTTTTGATTATCTATATTAAAAGTACTATTGTTAGATTTTTGTTCTAATGAAACCATTATTAATTTAGCAGTAAAGACCTCTTTGTGATTACATTTTATATGTACAGATACCAGGTACTTATTACTTTTTTTTGTAGCAATCCTTGCTTTGGCTACTAAAAGCT
This sequence comes from Atribacterota bacterium, assembly GCA_028696495.1. Taxonomy (GTDB): domain Bacteria; phylum Atribacterota; class Phoenicimicrobiia; order Phoenicimicrobiales; family Stramentimicrobiaceae; genus Stramentimicrobium. The sequence continues at coordinate 14,233 of JAQVGY010000002.1, read as the reverse complement.
GGCCGGAATATACTGGTTTCTTATACCTTAGACGGGCAATTCCTGTCAATACTACATCAGAATCAATAATAGCCATAGCCAGAGAATCAGCGAGGGAGAATATATAATGGCTTCTCACAATGTTATTTTTACCAAAAGCCATATCTTTGGTAGTGTGCATAGTCGATATGCCGCTTTTTCCCAGGTCAATATCTATAAGGTCACCAATTATCTCATTTTTGTTTAATGCTTTTACCTTAGATGAGGCATTGCGGGCCAGTGTAATAACCCTTTTGCGCATTTCAGGTATACCCATTTCCAGTCTGTCAAGCCTGATAGTCTGTATACTTACCCGGAATATTTTTGCTAACTGTTCATCTGATAAAAAAGGATTAGTAGATATTTTTTCTTTTATTCTTTCCTGTCTTTTTTCTTTGCTTAAATTTTTTTCCATATTATATTTATATTACAGGTCAATATTTTAATAGCACCTAATAAAGGCTGCTCTTATTACTGACTGATAGTATAGACAATAAGATTTAAGAAATCAAGTGGAATTAAGAATATTTAATGATACCATCCTATTTAGGTAGATTTTGCTTCAGAACTCTTTTTTTCAGGAATAATTTTTTCTCCATCATAGTAGCCACAAGAGAAGCAGACATGGTGGGGCAGCTTGTATTCATGGCATCGTGAGCACTGCACAAGGTTAAGAGTATTTTCTACCCAATGTGTCCTTCTTTGATTTCTTTTAGATTTAGAAGTTTTTCTTTTTGGATGAGCCACTTTTTCTCTCCTTTTAAGTTAATTAAAATAATTAATAATAATGAAAAACAATTATATATAAATTTTTGATTATTTGCAAATTTATTATAAGAAAATAGGTGCCCTATTATATACCCTGGGCCTGAAGTGCTGTAATGGCCACTACATTAACGATATCCTCAACTGAACAGCCTCTGGATAGATCATTGACCGGTTTTCGCATACCTTGAGAAACAGGCCCAATTGCTTCGGCTTTTGCTAACCGTTCTACTAATTTATAAGCAATATTGGCGGCTTGCAAATCCGGGAATATTAATACATTGGCCTCTCCAGCAATTTTACTATCCGGAGATTTCCGCTTACCTATTTCGGGAACCAGAGCCGCATCTGCCTGTAACTCTCCGTCAACTTTCAAATCAGGAGCTTTTCTTCTGACAATTTCAGTTGCTTTTATTACTTTATCAACCAATGGGTGTTTGGCACTCCCTTTTGTTGAAAAAGAGAGCATGGCGACCTTTGGTTCAACCCCTACCAGTACCTTTGCAGTATTGGCACTGGCAATTGCTATATCGGCTAATTCTTCAGGATTAGGGTCGGGAAACAAAGCACAATCCGCAAATAATATTAATCCATTTTCTCCATACTTACAATCGGGTACAACCATGATAAAAGAGCTGGAAACAATGCTTACATTACTGGAAGTTTTGATAGTCTGCAGGGCAGGTCTAAAAACATCACCAGTAGCATTTATTGAACCTGCCACCAGACCATCTGCATCATTCTGATAGACCATCAATGCTCCATAAAACAGAGGGTCTTTCATTAGCTTTTTAGCTTCGTCAACAGTCATCCCCTTATTTTTTCTTAGTTCGTAATATATTTCTGCATAAGTGTTAAGCTTTTCAGATGATTCAGGATCAATAATTTCGATAGTATCAGGAAAATCAATATTAGAATGTTTAGCAATATCTCTAATCACCTCTTCTTTTCCTAAAAATACTAACTCAGCAAAACCTTCTTGGTAAACTTTCTCCGCTGCTTTGATCATCCTGAGTTCTTCACCTTCTGGTAAAACAATTTTTTTAATTTCTTTCTTTGCCCTCTGCCTCAGTTTTTCAGAAATATTCATAATAGACTATTACCTCCTCAATAATAAAGATTTTATTATTAATAAAAAGAAACACAAAACATCAGAAATACCGTATAATTATAACACAGAATCTCTGTTTTATCGAGGAAAGATATGTCAGTTTTGGGTGTTATTGCCGAGTTTAATCCCTTTCATAATGGTCATCAATATCTTCTGCAAAAGTCTAAAGAACTAACCGGAGCCGATTTTTCTATTGCTGTTATGGGAGGACATTTTTTACAACGAGGAGAGCCGGCTTTTTGGAATAAATGGGTACGTACTAAAATGGCTATTAAGTCGGGTTTCGATCTGGTTATTGAACTTCCTTATGTCTTTGCCAGCCAGGATGCCCGTGGATTCGCTCAGGCTGGAGTTAAAATTTTGAATTCCTTAGGAGTTGTTGACTATATTTCTTTTGGTTGTGAAAGCGAAGAAATTGAAATATTTTCTACTCTGGCAACTCTAATAAGAAAAAACCCTCCATTATTTAAAAAAATTATAAAAGAAGAATTAAAAAAGGGAGACAGTTTTCCTAAAATTCGTGAAAAGGCAATTATTTCATTTTATCAAAAATATAACCATGAATTAGTGGGGATGGGGGTATCTTTAAATGAAATAAGAAGTATTTTAAGGCAGCCCAACAATATTCTGGCTTTGGAATACATGATATCATTGCAACAGTTGAAAAGTAGTATCAAAGTTTTGCCTATCAAAAGAATTGGTTCAAGTTTTTCTGAGAATAAATTAGAGGGAAGATACTCAAGTGCCACTGCAATAAGGAATTTAATCAGCCAATATTACTTTGATTCTGATAATTTTCAATTTTTAGAAGAATTGAAAACAACAATGCCTCTCTCATCATATCAGATTATTTCCGACCAACTAAAAGAAGATATCAATCCTGTTTTGTTTTCAAATTTTGAGCAGGCCATATTTAACAGACTTAGAAGCATCCCTTCGAGAGATCTAAAAAGGATTAATGGGATTCAAGAGGGATTAGAAAATAAATTTAAAAAAGCTGCGCTTTTAACAGGAAGTATTGAAGAATTAATTTCCATGACAAAATCCAAACGATATACTCGCACCAGGATACAAAGAATTATTATACATAGTCTCTTTAATCTAACCAGACAAGAAGTACAGACCTTCAATAAAAACGGTCCCCTTTATTGTCGTATATTGGGTATGAGCAAAAAAGGAAGGAACATTCTTCAAAAAGCTAAGTTAAATTCAAAACTACCCATAGTTCAACAATTAAAAAGATTCTACCGTCATAATAGTAGTTTGGGGAATGATGTCCTTTTAAATATGTTAAACTATGATATACTGGCAACTGACCTTTATGTTCTTGCTTACAACAGAAGAGATTTAAGAACCGGTAGTCAGGATTTTACCAGAAGTATGCACATATTAAATTTATAAAATATTTTCAACTAAGAAAACCCATATTTATTTTTTAACTTTTTTTCCACATATGGTGGTACTAATTCTCTTATACAACCATTTAAAGAGGCTATTTCTTTCACGATACTTGAGTTTAAATAAGAAAATTTAGTACTGGTCACCATAAAGACTGTCTCAATCTCGGGTGCCATTTTTTTATTGATGAGTGCAAATTGGGTCTCATATTCAAAATCTGAAATTGCCCTCATACCCCTCAGAATTATATTTGCTTTATTGGTTCTAACACAGTCTATTAACAAGCCTCTGAATGATTGAACTTCAATATTGTGAAGTCCCTTATTGATAACATTTAGAATCATATCCATCTTTTCATCTGTAGAAAATAGAGATTTCTTTTTAGTATTTTCAGCAATAACAACAATAATCTTATCAAAGATCTTTGAAGCTCTATATATTATATCAAGATGACCATTGGTAATAGGATCGAAGCTGCCTGGATAAATGGCTTTTATCATGAAAAAACTCCTTTTAAGTGTGTTTATAATTTATATAAAAAATGGTAATTTTTGAGTTCCCATATTTTTTTTCTTTGAAATAAAATATGTTTTCGAAATCATATTTCACCACCAAATCGGCCGGGTGCTGTACGATAATAAGCCCCCCTTCCTTAATAATTACGTTTCTGTCAATTTCATGCAATGTTTTTAAAAAATAATTTTTATTGTAGGGAGGGTCTAAAAAAACAATATCAAATCTTTTCTGTTTAACATTCAAAAATCTGATTGCCCGAAGGTAATCACTCTTTATTATAGTAAAAAGATTATCTTTTGATATCTTTTGTAGGTTTCTTTTTATTAAAGCAATAGCCTTGTTGTCAATCTCAACAAATGTGACATTTTTTGCACCTCTGCTGATAGCTTCAATGCCCACTGCTCCTGTACCGGCAAATAGGTCTAAAAATTCTGCGCCGATTATTTCTGCACTGATTATATCAAATATAGCTTCTCTAATTCTACCGGGAGTTGGCCGTATCTCTTTACCAGAGAAGGATTGTAATTTGAATCCCTTATAAATACCGGCAATTACTCTCATATATTATTTATCTTCAGGGTTTTTAATAAAATGGTCAAAACATCCTCTTTTTACTATTATATAAAAATATTTTTAAAGATAGACTGAACTTTTCTCAATAGTGCTAAAGTTTTTTTTGAACAGTATTCTCATATTTCTTATTGAATTGATATAATTTAATAATATTCTTTAAATTATTATACTTGATTATTGTAATCCTTTTATGATAAAATAATATTCGTTATTTTTCAAGGAACATACTGGAGGAATTAACAATGGCAAAATGTGAGATATGTGGAAAAGGTCCACAGTTTGGGAAAAAAATCAGTCACTCTCACAGAGTGAGTAATAAAAAATGGTCGGTAAACATTCAAAAAGTAAGAGTAAATATAAATAATTCAATTAAGAGATTAAATGTTTGTACCCAGTGTCTGAAATCAGGTAAGGTAAACAAGGTACAAAATATTAAAGCTGACCAATCCCTTTAACTTAGAAAATTTATATAATATATTCAATGATATCCTGATTAGCAATTGTTAAAAGTGATATCTTTTCCCATAAATGATATTGATTATAGTGATATTTTTATAACACACTGGCAATTGAATTGAAATAGCAGGTGCTATTTATTTAATTTTTCAATTTCTGCTATTATTTTTTTGGTTATATAGTCCGGGGTAGAAGCACCTGAAGTTATACCGATTCTCTTCTTATCTTTAAACAAATCTAAATCAAGTTGTTTTTCATCCTCAATATGATAAGTTTCTACCCCAATTTTTTTGCTTAAATATGCTAACCTGTTAGTATTGGCACTATTTAGTCCGCCAATTACCACCATTATATCTACAATTTTGGCTAATTCTTTAGTTGCTTCCTGTCGCAACCTGGTAGCCTTGCAGATGGTATTAAATATTCTTAATTCCTGGCAATATTTAAATATCTCTTTAATGATTTGATAGAATTGTTCAATATCTTTTGTAGTCTGAGAGAGTAAACCGACCTTTTTAGAAAGTTTATTTTTTTGTTTTTTTATTTCTTTGGCAGATTGAACTACCAGGGCCTGGTTGTCAATATAACTTAATAAACTCTTTATTTCTGGATGTCCAATATCACCTGAAATAACAATTTGGTACTCCTCTTTTTTTAAGGAAAGAGCAATTTGATGTAATTTTTTTACATAAGGGCATGTGGTATCAATTAATCTAATATTATGTTTTTTTGCATAATCTTTTTCATTTTTAGAAACACCATGAGCTCTGGTAATGAGATATTTATGTGCAGGAACTTTATCGATTTCCTGAACAATGGTAATACCCTTTTCTTTAAATTTCTTCATTACCTGAGGGTTATGAATTATTTCCCCTAACATATAGATATCACTGCCGGGAATAATACTAATTATATGTTCTGCCCTTCTTATAGCCCTTCTCACACCAAAACAAAATCCCATTTCCCGGGCTTTTATTATTTCCATTTATTTTTCCCATAAAACTTTTTAATGATTTTTAACATTTCTTCAATTACCTGGCTTATGTTCTTATTGGAAGTATTGATAAGAATAGCATCTTCAGATTTAACCAGGGGAGCTGCTTTTCTTCTACTGTCGATATGGTCCCGAGAAGATATTTCTTTTTCAATCTCCTGGAAGCTAATATCATATCCTTTATCCCGGAGCTCTTTAAATCTCCTCATAGCCCGGGTATACTGGTCGGCAGTAAGAAAAAATTTTAGATCCGCATAAGGTGCAACTACGGTACCAATATCTCTTCCCTCCACAACCACTGAACCATCTTGAATTAGTATTCGTTGAAGTGGTATTAAGTTTTTTCGAACTGAAGGGTGTCTGGCAACAAAGGATACTTTTTCATTTATTTCTGGACTGTGTATCTTTTCAGTGATTGACTGCAGGTGGGAAACAAAGTCATGATAACTGGTTTCATTGATGTATTTATTTACAATTTTTCGAGATAAGTTATTCATTTCTTGTGCCTTATTTACATCAAGTTTTTCTGCCATAGCTCGATAGGTAACATAACGATACAAATCACCGGTGTTAATATAATTAAAACCTAATTTAAGGGCAAGTTCTCGCGCAATCGTGCTCTTTCCTGCTGCCGCTGGTCCATCAATGGTAATAATTAATCCCGTTTCTTTATTACTCAAAACAATATTACCTTTCTTGTCTTGCTTATTTTCTAAAAAATTATTTAGTTCTTTAACTTCCTTTTCCTTTAAAAAACGATATTGTCCGGGCTTTAAATCATCTATTTTTAAAATGCCAATCTCGGTTCGTTTTAATTCTAATATTTGAAACCCGAGATAGGCAAACATCTTTCTTATTTGCCTTTTCTTGCCTTCACTAATGATAATTTTTAAAAGAGAGTTATTTCTATACTTTTTTAATAATATTACCTGACAGGGATTGGTGGTAAAAAACGGAGTTATTGGTATACCTTTTTTTAATTGCTTCAAATTATTATCACTAACCTGCCCTTTTACTTTAACAATATATACTTTATTAATCTCTTTTTTGGGATGGCTGATATGGTTAATTAACTCTCCATCATTAGTTAAAAAGACCAAACCTTCAGATTCTAAATCTAATCTTCCTGCATAATTCAATTTGTATCTTATTTTCTTTAATAAATCATAGATGGTAGGTCTGCCAAAAGGGTCATGGTGTGTGCATAAAAATCCTTTTGGTTTATTCAATATGACGTAAATTTTAGGGATATTTTTGGAAACTACCTGTTCGTCTACCTCTATCCTATCTTTATCTACATCAACTTCACTGCCTAATTTTGTTACAATAATACCATTTACTTTTACTCTTCCATCTGTGATCAATTTTTCGCATTTTCTTCGAGAATCGACTCCCATTTGTGCCAGAAATTTATGTAGCCTCATTTTTCCCATCTTCTATTTCCAATTCCTCTAAGGGCGGTAAATCTGAAACACTTTTAAGGCCAAAGTGCAGCAAAAATTTTTCGGTGACTCTATATAAAAAAGGGTTGCCAGGTGTTTTTTTTCTACCCCTAATTCTAATAAAGCCATTTTTTAAAAGGCTTGTCAAGACACTGCTGCTATCAACACCCCTGATTGTTTCGATTTCCAGCCGGGTTATAGGCTGGTTATAGGCAATAATGGCTAATGTTTCAACAGAAGGCATGGATAAAGATATCTTCTTGTCACTATTATACAATTTGTTTACCCAGGTGGAATACTCCGGTCTGGTAGCAAATGAAAAACCGCCGGAAATTTCTTGGATAAAGAAGGGTCGATTATTTATTTTATAATCTTCTTGCAAACTATCTATTATTTTTCTAACCTCATCAGTTTTTTTTCCGGTAATATTAACAATTTTTTTTATTGATAGGGGTTTACTGGAAACAAATAATAGAACCTCTATAATTGTTTCCCAATTATTTAAAGCTGTTGAATATCCTGTTTCTTTAATTTTCTATTTTCCTTCCTATAAAAAACTATTTCGCCAAAATTTTGAGTTTGAAGATAATCAACCTTCCCCTGACAGATTAATTGTAACAAAGACAAGAAGGTGATTATGATTTCAATTTTTGGACAATTATCAGAAATAATTTGACTAAAAGTTAGCTTATCTTCTTTTTTAAAAAATATTTCTTCGATTTCTCTCATTTTTTTTTCAATATTTAGTTCATAATCCTTAAAATCAATTACATCCTGGTCATTTTTTTTAATTAGAACTGATTCAAGGGCTAAAATTAGTTCTGAATAATCATATATTTGAGGTATTCCTTCAAACCCGCTATCAGAGAGAGGGCAGGTTAAAAATATTTCTCTTTGCTGCAATTCTTTTTCAAGAAGCACTTTAACTAATGATTGATACTTTTTATACTCGATCCAGTAAGCTTCTTTATGGGAGCTGATATCATCTTCAATTTCAATCTCTTCATCAATCTTATTTTGGGAGGGGGGTAGCAATTGATTTGATTTCCACAAAATCAATTCAGATACTACGAGCAAGAAATTAGCAACTATCTCTAAATTTACAGATGCAGAATGAGTTATTAGCAGATATGCTAAATAATCCTCGATAATTTTTAACAGAGAAATTTTACTAATCTCTACTTCTCCATTTTTAGCTTGTAAATAGAGGAGCTGTATAGAATTCGACATCTGTTCTATTTTAGATATTGCTAAATTATTATTATCTCGCATAATCAATTTTCATAGCTTTTTTTACTTCATGCAAAGTTATTTTAGCAACTTCCCTCGCTTCCTGGCTGCCACTCTTCAGTATGTCCCATACCATATCTTTGTTTTTTTCATAGCCCTCTCTTCTCTCTCTAAATCCCTGAAAAAACTCTATTAATATTTCAGATAATCGCTCCTTACATGCAACACATCCTAACTGAGCATTACTGCATCTTCTTTCAATATCTGAAACCTCACTTATATTAAATTTTTTGTGATAGTCAAATACTGTACAGATTTCTGGATGCCCCGGGTCAGACAATTTAATCTTCTCCGGATCAGTTATCATAGACATTATCTTTGTCCTGATAACTTCTGGCTGGTCAGATAAGCTAATATAATTATTTAAGCTTTTACTCATTTTTCGACCATCTGTTCCTAATATTTTGGGAGTTGGAGAAAGCTTTATCTCGGGAATAGTGAAAACATCCTGGTAGAGGTGATTAAATCTTCTACCGATTTCTCGAGCCAATTCAATATGGGGAGCCTGGTCTTCACCAACAGGGACAGTATTTGTTTTATAAATTAATATATCTGCCGCCATTAGAACCGGGTAACCGAGTAATCCATATCCCATGTTTTCTTTCAAATCCAGGTCCCTTACCTGTTCTTTTACTACTGGATTTCTTTCCAGCCAGGAAAGAGGGGTTATCATCGATAATAACAGGTGCAGTTCGGCAAGTTCAGGAATATAGGACTGAATCAATAAAGTGCTCTTATTCGGGTCAATTCCCGCACTTAGCCAATCAATTACCATTTCAATTGTGTTTTCTTTCATCATCTCTGTACAGTCATATCCTGTAGTAAGTGCATGCCAATCCACTACACCATAATAACATTTATATTCATCTTGAAGTCTTATCCAATTGGATAAAGCACCAAAATAATTTCCTAAATGCAGTTTACCGGTAGGCCTCATCCCGCTAAAAATAATTCCTTTCATGTAAGTCTTTCTCCTCCTTAATGTTATTATAGTTATAGTAAAGTAATTCTATATTTACAAAAATATTTTATAGAAAAAATCTACAATTGGTAGAATAATTTTTCCAATAATACCCGATACGAATAGAAATAATATGATAAGCATACCATAAGTCTGGTTAATTTTATCATATTGTCTTGCCAGATGTTCTGGCAATATACCCAAAAGAATGTGGTGTCCATCTAAGGGAGGGATTGGAATTAAATTAAAAAATGCTAAGGCAATATTGATAAATATTCCAGTATGCAACAGGGTAAACCATCCCTGTGCTAATCTAAAATAGAAATAAGAATTAAATATTATATTCTGAAAAAGAAAATTATTTGCTCTTAAAAAAAGGGAAAACAGGAAGGCAGCTATCATATTGGACACAGGTCCTGCCAGAGATACTTTAATCATATCTATCTTTGGGTTTTTTAGATTATTGTAGTTAACAGGGACAGGTTTTGCCCAGCCAATGCGAAATAACAATAGCATAAGAGTTCCAACCGGGTCGAGGTGTGCAACAGGGTTCAATGTTAATCGCCCTGCAAGTTTTGCCGTAGGGTCACCATGGTAATAGGCAACAAGTCCATGCGCATATTCATGAACTGTAATTGCAATCAATATAGCCGGTATGCTCCATATAATTCCAAAAATGTTATCTAACATGAAATCAAATAATTCCTTTTACTAAAAGTCGTTTTAGGAAAGCCAGCTGCTTGGTCCGATTATCTAATATTCCGTTCATCTGTAAATAGAATATTAACTTCAATATTTTAGCATAAATAGGCCCTGGCTTCATTCCTAAATCTGTTAAATCTTTTCCTGATAAACAAATAATCATCTTTTTATAGTCTGTTAAATATTTTTCAATCCTTTTACTAACAAGAGTATCTTTACATTTTTCTAACAATATTATCATTAAAAGTTCATTTGGTTTATCATGTAAGTGATAATATATACTGCTGGGGGGTAAAAACTCTTGTCTTAAAAAATTGATAGTATCCTCTTTGCAATCTTTTATACATCCAAGTACAGTATTAATATATTTGCTTAATTCAATTTTTTTGTTTAAATCCCGGATATTCAGCTGAGAAAATTGCAGCAAATAAAAAAGATATAAGATGCTTTTATTGATATTTTCTTGAGGATATTTTTGATACCAGTGCTTAATAAATTCTTCAACTTCAATAAATCGGTTAATTAAAATTGGTGACAGTGATAAATTGGGGATTATTCCGGTAAGAATCCCTAATTCATCCATCCTCTTTAATATTTTTACCGGGTCTTTCTCCTGTAAGATAATTAAGAATTCTTCACTGAGTCTCTTTTTTCTTATCCGTGAAATCAACCCTTCTCTAACAGCTTTTTTTAATAATTTTTTAGTAGAATTCTCAATAGTAAAATTGTATCTCTTTTCAAATCTGACAGCTCTTATAATGCGGGCTGGATCTTCTGTAAAACTGAGACTGTAAAGTATTCTTATTCTTTTTTGTTCTAAATCTCTCTGACCGCCATAAAAATCCAATAATTTGCCAAATTTCTCCTGATTAAGCTGAATTGCCATAGCATTAATAGTGAAATCTCTGCGATACAGATCTTTTTTAATTGAGGCAAATTCAACTTCAGGCAAAGCTGCCGGAAATTCATAGAACTCTCTTCTAGCTGAGGCAAAATCAATTTTTATTCCATTGGGCAATACAACTACAGCTGTCTTAAATTTTTGATGAGTTTTTATTTTTCCGTTTTCCTGTTGACAGAAAAAATGAGCAAACTTTATAGCATCCTCTTCAACTACAATATCAAGGTCCAGGTTTGGAATACCTAAAAATAAATCTCTGACGATACCTCCAACCATGAAAACTGAATAGCCAAATCGATCCCCAATTTTACCGATTTGAAGTAAAGCCGATAATATCTCTTTGTCAAAGTATTGATATATCAAAAATTTTATTTTTTCTCTGCTATATTGGTAATATTCCCTGCCTTTTTCAAATAGAGAGTATGATTCTTTCCTAAGTGCTTCTTCACCATGCAAACTCCGTATCAGATCGGTTCTGGTAACAATTCCTTCTAATTTTCCATTTCCATTATCACTTAAAACCAAAACTCTTCCCACATCATATTTAATCATCAATTCCTGTATTTCTAAGATAGGGGTTTCAGGATTAACACTGATAATACTTTCAGACATATAGACATCCACTGTTTCATTCTCATAATGATGGTGTTTTGCTTTATAAATCTCCTGTCTGGTGATTATGCCAACCAGTTTCCCATCACTTGTTACTGGAAATCCATTATGGCCATAACGAAGCATTATTTTGTTAGCCTCTTCAATGGTAGTATTTATATCTAAGGTTTTAACAGGAGTGGTCATAATATCTTTAGCCAGTGTTTCTAATTGAATATTTTTTTCTAACTCATGTTTTATTTTATTTTCAGTCTCCAATAAAGATAAATTCCTTACCACCGCAGATGCTGCCTGAGAATGCCCTCCACCTCCTAATACTTTTAGTACTTCACCAACATTGGCTGAATTACGGTTACTCCTTGCTACGACATATATCTTATTTCTCATATTTACCAGCACAAAAATAATATCACTGTTTAAAATTTCAACCAATCTGTGTGTTATCAAAGCCAGACCATCGATGTATTCTTTAGCACTCGAACTGGCAAATACCACATTAATGCCTTTAAAATATAGTTCCTTAGAGTTAGAGATAAGCTGATTTAACAATGATTTTTGCTTAATATTTAATCCAATATTAGTGAATTTGTTTACTGTCCTTAAATCTACTCCAACAGAAAAAAGATAACTCAAAACATCGATATCATCTTTGGTTGTTGTTGGAAAAGAGAGAGAGCCGGTATCCTCATAAATACCAAGGGCAAACAGAGTTGATTCCAAAGGAGTAATGGAAATATTCTTTTTAATAATATCTTTTAGTAATATGGTTGTGGTTGCCCCGACTTTTTCAATTTTAACCTTATCTGAAACAATATCATTATCAGTGGCAGGATGGTGATCATATATTACTACAGATAGATTTTCTTTATTTAAAATTGATTCAAACTGGCCTATTCTGTCTTTTTGCCTGGTGTCTACAATAATTAATTCTGTTATTTCTTCTAAATCAATTGTCTTTAAAGAAGAGATACCCAGAGCATTTTCATATAATAATAGAAATCTCCGGACATTCTCTTCGATAGCTCCCGGAAAGGCTACAAGCGCATCCTCATATATTTTTTTAGCAGCAATCATTGCAGCAAGGCAATCAAAATCTGCACTGGTATGGCCAACAATTACTCTCATAATAATTTATCCATTTGAATAAAATTAAAGTTTATATAGAAATCTTTTAAAAAAGTATTGGATAGCATTTGTATTTACATCTGAAGGATTGAAATAATTATTAAGTCAACCAATTACTTTTAATATTAATGGTTTTACCTTTGTTTTTGTGACAGCTATATGGAAGGCTCTTTGGACACTCTCTTTGATTAAATTAAATTTCTCATTATCATTATAATAAACAGTGGCAAGGATTTCACCTGTATCGATCTCATCACCAATCTTCTTTTTTAAAACTATCCCTACTGATAAATCAATATGCTCATCTTTCTTTTTCCTACCGGCTCCTAATAACATTGCAGCCTGACCGATAGTCTTTGCTTCTAATTTTTTTATATATCCTTTTTTGTGGGAATATATATCTTTTTGGTATCTCGTTCTGGGAAGTAAAGAAGGATTTGTTATTTGACTTGCCTGTCCATTCTGGTTCTCTACTATTTCCGTAAATTTTTTTAAAGCTTTCCCGCTCTTCACAATATCCTCCAATAATAGAAAACCTTCATTCTGATTTTTTGTTATCCCCCCGGCTACTAACATATATGAGCCCAGAAAAAAACATAGTTCCCTTAAATCAGATGGTCCCCTATTATTTAATAATTCAATAGCTTCCTGAACTTCTAAAGAATTTCCAACAGCATAACCCAATGGTTGTTCCATTGATGATATTATCGCATAGGTTTTTTTGTGATTACTTTGCCCTACATTTACCATTATCTCGGCTAAAGAAGTGGCATCTGAAATATTTTTTAAAAAGGCTCCCTCTCCAACAGTAACATTTAACACAAAGGCATCTGCACCACCGGCAATTTTTTTACTCATAATACTACTTGCAATCAGCGGTATAGAATCAGTGGTGCCAGTAACATCTCTCAAGGCATAAATTTTTTTATCTGCAGGAGAGATGTTTGCACTGGCACTTATAATTGAGGCCTTAATATTTTTTACATTTTCAATAAATTTTCCAATAGGAATATCAGTTTTAAAATTGTTGATTGATTCCAGTTTGTCGATAGTCCCGCCGGTGTGGCCCAGGGCACGTCCAGATATTTTTGGGACCGGGACACCGGCAGCAGCTACCATCGGTATAAGGGCAAGTGTGGTCTTATCTCCTACCCCACCAGTACTGTGCTTGTCAACCTTAATTCCAGGTATAGAGCTTAAGTCAAGCATTTCACCAGAATGAGCCATAGTTATAGTCAGGTAGTTAATCTCCTGGTAACTCATTCCTATAAACCAGACAGCCATAAGAAATGCAGACATCTGATAATCAGGAATATTTCCTTTTACATATTCATCGATAACAAACTTTATTTCGTTTTCACTAAGGCCC
>JAQVGY010000097.1 GCA_028696495.1 Atribacterota bacterium | reverse complement strand
TCCACCACTACAAATATCATAGCACCTGCCGCAAAAGCAAGAGCATAGGGAAGTATAGAACGCGCAATTAATACTGCTACTGCCCCAATGACAGAGAAGATGGGCTCTACAATACCGGAAAGCTGCCCATACCAGAAACTCTTTCGTGCAGACATACCCTCCCCTCTTAAAGGCATGGATATTGCCATCCCTTCCGGAAAGTTCTGTATACCTATACCGATTGCCAGTGCAATAGCCCCACTGAGGGTAGCGGCAGGTAAGCCCGCAGCAACCGCCCCGAAGGCTACTCCTACTGCTAATCCTTCTGGAATATTGTGTATGGTGACTGCCAGAATAAGGAGGGTGGTTCTCTTCCAGGTAGTAGATATCCCTTCCGCTTCTTTTATGGGTAAACCGATATGTAAATGTGGTAATATGGCATCAATCAACCGTAGAAAAATACCTCCCAGCATAAAACCGATGGCAGCTGGAACCCAGCCGGGGAAACGCCCTTCTTCTCCCATAGCAATTGCCGGCTCTAATAGTGACCAATAGCTTGCTGCTATCATCACACCGGCAGCAAAACCCAGCATGGTATCGAGAAGTTTTCTGTTTACTTCTCGAGTTAAAAAGACTGCACCGGCACCAAGTGCCGTCACACCCCAGGTAAATAACCCCGCAAGCAAGGCCTGCGTAATCGGACTCAAAAGAGATAATTTATCAAGCATTTTAATTTTCCTTTTTTACTTTGAATAATAATTATAGCAGCTTCCAATACCTTATGTAACACCTCTTCTGGTATCTTCTTATCTAGATAACTTCTAATGCTTCTTCTATTTTTAATCTCTTCTAAAACCATTTTATACCTTCTATATACTTATATTTTCTTATTTTTAGCTATAAAATAGTTTGTTTCTTTCTTTATCAATAGCTAAAGCTAAAAGCAAAGGCTTAATTCCAATAATAACAGTAGTGGGATATTTATCAAACAGTAACCTGACTTTTTTCATCTTTCTCTAATTGGGCAATAAGCATACCGATAAATATTGCTATGCCACCTATTACCCCAAATAGGCCAATGGTTTCTCCTAAAATCAAGTGAGAAAATAGGGCTCCAAAGACCGGTTCTGAGGAAAAAATAATGGCAATTTTGGTTGGGCTGGAGTATTGTTGAAAACGATTTTGTAAATATAGGGCAAAAGCTGTAGCAAATATCCCGGTTACCGCAATAGCCCACAATACCGGCAGATTATAAGAAAAGTGCAGGGCTTCTCGTTCAAACAAGAGAGACATCAGAAAAGACATAAGGAAAACAGTAACCAGCTGTATAAAAACCAGTTGCACATAATCATACTCTTTGGTGTATACATGTACAGCAACAATATAAAGAGCAAACCCTATTGCGCAAAGGAAGACAAGGGCATCACCTTTATTAATATAAAACAGTCTCCCATTGGAATTCATCAAGAAAAGACCCGCCATGGCAAGAGCCACTCCAATTATAGAATTAAGTCCAATTTTTTCTCTTATCCAGAAAAAAGAAAAGACAGGGACCAATACTACTGAAATCCCGGTAATAAAGGCAGTTTTAGTGGCAGTAGTAAACTGTGTTCCCACTGTTTGTCCAAAATAACCAATGAAAAGGAATAACCCTAACAGGAATCCTTTGCTAACCGTCTGAATAGTGATTCTTTTTAATTTTTTCCGAAAAATCAAGAAGATAACCGAAGAGGCTAAAAGGAAACGGTAGGTCAAAAAGGTAAAAGGGGGGATTAATTCCAGTACGTTTTTAATAACTGGAAAGGTATAACCCCAGATAATTACTACTCCCAGTAGTGTCATTTCTGCTTTAAATCTGGTATCTGCTTTAATCATATTATTTTAATCTATTACTTTCCTTATTTCTTTATATTTTTAATGTTAAATTTTAATTCTAATTTTTATTCTATTCTTTATATATTTATGGTTATTATTTATTGTCGTTATTGTTGTAACCAGCCATTTTCAAATCCGCATTGCTCCAGGATGTGCTTTGCCTCATGATATTCTTTTCTATTGATACTGCGAGAAAGCGGGGGATACTCCATCGCTCGATAGGCAGGAAAGTACTGTGACATCAAGCTGATATAGGTTTTTTGAGATATCTTTTGAGCAATCCAGGGCAATATCTGGTCAGTACCGGCTATATTATCAGGCAATACCAAGTGGCGAATAAGCAGTCCTGACACAGCTACACCAGCCCGGTCTACCTTTAAATCACCCGCCTGGCGATGCATTTCTCGTAAAGCATCTTTTAAAACAGGAAAATAGTTTTTCGCTCCAGAGTATCTTTGGGCAATAGCATTATCGGTATACTTCGCATCAGGCATATAGATATCTACAATCCCATCTAATAGCTTTAAAGTAGCAAGAGATTCATAACCACTGGTATTGTATACTATGGGAATAGAAAGCCCACCTTTGCTGGCTTGCCCTGTCGCTGCAATGATTTGGGGAACAAAATGAGTCGGTGTTACCAGATTAATATTATGGCATCCCCTCTTTTGTAAATCGAGCATCATTTCAGATAATTGGGAAATAGACACAGGATTACCATTGCCCAGCTGACTGATAGGATAATTCTGGCAAAAGACGCAGCGCAGGGTGCAATTGGTAAAAAAGATAGTGCCTGAGCCGTGAATTCCAGAAATGGGTGGCTCTTCTCCAAAGTGTGCATTATGGCTTGATATCATTACCTGTGCGGTAGAGCGACAAAGACCCTTCTCTCCGGCAATACGATTTACACCACATTGATGCGGGCAGATCTGGCATGATTCTAAAATCTGTTCTGCATCCTTAATACGTTTTTGAAATTGTTCTTCACTAATATTTAAATATGATGGATATCTTTTCATTTTACACTATCATAAAGGGAAATCATTCCCCCTTAAAACCCCTTATTAAGTATACCGTAAAAAACGTATTACGTTAAAAATATTGATGAGTAATGAGTGATTAGTAATGATAATGGGTTTTAATTACCTTTATTAAAAACTTTCGGCTTTCAATTTCCACTTTATCACTCACAATTATTTTAGAGAATGACTAAAAATTAAAAATTTTATTATCATTGTAAACAGCTTGCACTCCTCCGTCATTGCGAAGGAGTTTTCCATTTTTTGTCATTGCGAGGAGCGAAGCGACGCGGCAATCACATACTCTGTTGCCCACACTCTTTGTCTTTCTATTTTACCCAAAAAACCATGAACCATATATTCTTATTTATTCTAGTATAAATGGATGAGATTGCCACGACTTGCTTTCAGCAAGTCTCGCAATGACAAAAGATGGGAGACTCCTCATAATGATAAATTCATTGTGTGTTGTACATTAAAATATGTATACCATTTAAAAATATTATTA
>JAQVGY010000013.1 GCA_028696495.1 Atribacterota bacterium | reverse complement strand
TGTCTTATGAGGAGATGAAACAGGAGGCGCAATACCTTATTTTTAGCGGCTCACAGAATGCCTTTTCAAGAGGGGGACAAAGTTTATTCTTGGATTTCAATGTTCATCTGGGAATACCGGAACATCTAAAAGAGGTCCCTGCTATTGGACCGGGTGGTAAATATACCGGAAAGACCTATCAAGATTATAAAGGCGAATCACAACAGTTCTTAAAAGCCTTGATGGAGGTCTGGGAAGCAGGTGATTCTAATGGAAAGGTTTTTGCTTTCCCCAAAATGGACCTGCATATTGATGATACCTCTTTTCAAGAACCTGAAGAGATTGAGCTGCTTAAGTATGCCTGTCATATTGCCTCAGAAAATGGCACACCCTATTTTATATTTGACCGAGATGGAGTATCACTTTCCGCCTGCTGTCGCTTAAAAAATGAGATAACCGACATGGATATGATTAAATTTCCTGAAAAACTAAGATTTTCCGGAATTCAGAATGTGACTATTAATCTCCCGCAATGTGCTTACCGCTCTGTAAAAGGTGCAGAAAAAGGGAGATTGTTGAGTGATGAGGAGAAGTTCAATCGGTTTTTTGAAGAGATTGAATCTGCCCTTCAATTAGTAGTTCAGGCACATAAGGAAAAAAAATTATTTCTGCAAAAATTGATGAGCTCACCGGAGGGGCCTCTATGGCAGATAGGCAAGATAAGTCCTGATGGAAGACCTTACGTTGAACTGGAAAAAGGTACCTACCTGGTAGGGTTAATCGGATTGAATGAGGCAATCCATTATTTAATAAATTCTCAACTCCATGAGAATGATAATACCTATTTATGGGGTTTAAAGACTGTTTCTTTCTTACACTTGAAATGTAAAGAATATAGTAAAAAAACTGGTATGGTATTATCATTAGAAGAATCACCAGCCGAAAGTGCTGCCGGTAGATTAGCCAAAATCGACTTAAGGGAGTATCCAGAAAGTGAAAAGGTTATAAAAGGTAGTGTTACAGATGATGATTGTTATTATACCAACAGTATTCATTTTGCTGCTTCTGCTGATATTGACCTGATTAACAGGATTGTAAAACAGAGCAAATTTCATCCTATAATTAAGAGTGGTGCCATTATTCATGCCTTTATAGGTGAAAAGAAGCCTCCTGCTGAGAGTATCTATAATCTGATATCAAAAGTATGGAGAAATACTCAAGCCGCACAGATTACCATTTCACCGGAGTTTACGGTTTGCAATCGCTGCCGCAAGGTGAGCAGAGGATTACAGGATTTTTGCAGTAATTGTCAAAGTAATGATGTCTATGGTATTACCAGGATTGTGGGTTACTATAGCAAGATACAAAATTGGAATAAGAATAAGATAGGTGAATTAAAGGATAGAAAGTCAGGTAATTACCAGATTATCTAAAGAGATACAGTTTACAAGGAGCAGTAACAGCATATGTTGAAGATGAAAGTTTTCTGGCAAAAAGATTGTCCCAATTGTCCTAAGGCCAAAGAGATTGGAAAAAAATTGGAAAAGGAGCTCGAAGTACAATATTGTGATGTTGACACGGTAGATGGTTTGACCGAAGCCTGTCTTTATCAGGTTATGAGTACCCCTTCCCTTGTAGTTATCGATGAGAAGGGAGAAGAGATAGAATCCTGGAAGGGGATATTGCCAGAAATTGATTATATCAGAAAAAAAATTTCCAATAGATAAAAAGATAAAAATCAGGAATATAATCCCAACCTCTTTAATAGATTGGGAAGGAATGGTTGTATCAACCTTATATGTTGGCGGGTGTAATTTCCGCTGCCCCTTCTGCTACAATGTTGATTTGGTTATCAATGCCAAACAATTCTCAGAAATTCCCGAAAAAGATATCCTAAATTTCCTTCTGGAGAGAAAAGACTTTATTGATGGAATATGCCTCAGCGGTGGAGAGCCAACCATCTATGCTGATTTATCTCAATTTTTGAGCAAGATAAAAAATTATAACCTTAAGATTAAGCTCGATACCAATGGCAGCAATCCAGATAGATTAGCTACAATTATTGAGAGAGAACTTATTG
Organism: Atribacterota bacterium; assembly: GCA_028696495.1. Lineage (GTDB taxonomy): Bacteria > Atribacterota > Phoenicimicrobiia > Phoenicimicrobiales > Stramentimicrobiaceae > Stramentimicrobium. The sequence goes on along the minus strand of JAQVGY010000013.1, from coordinate 13,156 downwards.
ATTTTGTAGCAATGGATATTAAAAGTTGCCTGCAGCCAGAAGAATATAAAAAGGTCAGTGGAATCACTGATGAGAAGATTATCACCAATATCAAAAAGAGTATTGATATAATCAAAAATTCTGAGATCGATTATGAATTTAGGACAACTGTAGTCCCCGTTTTCCATGATGTTGCTACCATTGAAGAGATTGCCAGGGAGATTAAGGGAGCCAGAAAATATGTATTGCAAAATTTTATTACCACTGAAAAACTATTGGACAATAAGCTGGCTGATATTAAGCCCTATTCCACTATACAGATGGAGAAATTAAAGAAAATTGCTGAATCTTATGTAGAAAGGTGTATAGTTAGATAAGTCTATTTTGGCTACCTATTCTATAATTTATTGGACATAAAAAACTCCCATTTTTATCAGAAAACAGAAAAACAAAAAAATTTGGCTTTTATGGAAAAATAGTGTTATAATTAAGAGGTTTTTGATATTTGTAAATTTAAAATGAAAATAGCACACTATGTTTTTCTGCCTTTCCGGAAATAGAGAGAATATCTGGAAGGAAAGTTTTTTGTGGTGCCAAAATATAAAATTTGTAACGTAATATCAAATACAGTTATAAACTATCCCTTTATCTGGAATGCTATTATTAAAAAGAAGGCTGAGTAATGGATTTTTCCATTCTCTGCCTTCTTTTTATATACCAAGATTCAGGCCAATAATATCAGATTAATTTTATTTTAAATTTTAAAGAGGATATCTTATGAGAATAAAAGAACACCCCATTTTAAACTTTCAGCCTGGTAAGAAGGTTGCCTTCACCTTTGAGGGGAAGAGATTGGAAGGATATGACAATGAACCTATTGCCGCAGCCCTTGTAGCTGCAGGTATCAAGGTGCTTAGCTATAGTTTAAAACTGAAACGTCCTCGCGGTTTTTTTTGTGCGATTGGAAACTGTTCTTCCTGTCTGATGAGGGTCAATGGTCTGCCCAATGTGAGAACCTGTATTGTCAGATTGGAAGAAGGAATGGTAATAGAAAGACAGGATTAGAAAGGGTGAGAAAGTGAAAGAGTATGATATAGTGATAGTAGGCGGGGGACCAGCAGGACTTGCTGCTGCTACCACTGCCGCAAAATGCAATACCAGTATTTTACTGATAGATGATGGCCTGCAACTGGGAGGACAACTCATCAAGCAGACCCATAAGTTTTTTGGCTCCAGCGAACAATTTGCCGGAATAAGAGGTATAGATATTGCCCATAACTTTATAGATGAATTATCCCATCTGTCCAATGTTGAGGTCTTAATCCAGTCCACGGCTACCGGATACTATGAAGATGGTATTCTTACCATACTGGAAGGATATAATGGTAATAAGCTGATTAAGGTAAGGCCTAAACGCCTTATTATTGCTACCGGTGCCTCTGAAAATATGCTTGCCTTTATTAATAATGACCTTCCCGGTGTCTATGGAGCCGGAGCAGTGCAAACCTTAATGAATGTTTATGGGGTCATCCCGGGTAAATCTGTGCTCATGATTGGTGCAGGGAATATTGGTTTAATTGTAAGTTACCAGCTTATGCAAGCAGGTATTGAGGTAAAAGCCATAGTTGAGGCACTGCCCTGTATTGGAGGATACTGGGTCCATGCCAGCAAAGTGCGGAGACTGGGTATTCCTATTTACACTCGATGTACCTTAAAAGAAGTAAGAGGTAAAGATGAGGTACAAGGTGTCACAATATGTGATATCGATAATAAATTCAACTTTATCCCCGGAAGCGAAAGGGAACTCTCGGTAGACACCGTCTGTCTGGCTGTAGGGCTATCCCCTCTGTCAGAGCTACTATGGCAGGCAGGGTGTGAAATGACCTATATTCCGGAATTGTGTGGTTATGTTGCCAGCAGAGATGAGAATCTGAAGACCTCACGGGATGATATCTATATTGCCGGGGATGTATCAGGTATTGAAGAGGCCAGCAGTGCTATGCTGGAAGGTCAGATTGCCGGTTTAAATGCAGCAGCCAGTTTGGGACTTTACCATGAAAATTATCAGAAACTAAATCACACCTTCCATAAGCAACTGGCAGAATTACGCAATAATACCATGAGTGAGAATATCATCAGGGGAATTAAAAAAGCAACCCTGGTAGAGGGAGGAAGTCATGTCTGTAGCTCTTAATGGAGTGCCGGTAAAAGAAGAGATAGAAAAGGTAATGCCGCCAGAGGATATCTTAGCTAAAAAACCTGTGGTAATGGTGGAATGCTTTCAGAATATTCCCTGTGACCCCTGTGCTGCCAGCTGCCCTTTTGGGGCAATTTTGCCTTTTGAAGATATAAACGATCTGCCTGCGGTGGATTATGATAAATGCACCGGTTGTGGCATATGTGTTACCTCCTGTCCGGGATTGGCTATTTTCGTGCTGGATATGAACTATTCCGATGAAGAGGCTTTAATAAAACTGCCTTATGAGATGTTACCCCTTCCCCAAAAAGGAGAGATGGTCTCTGGTTTGGACAGGGAAGGGCATAAGGTAGCTGAAGTTAAGGTGGATAAAGTTACCAAAACCAAAAACAAGACTTATCTGATAAGTATTGTAGTACCAAAAGAATTGGCCCTTATTATACGTAATATCAGAGTGGAGGATAAAACAAATGGATGATAATACTATTATCTGTCGTTGTGAGGATGTTACCTGGGGAGAGATAAGAAAACAGCTGGATAAGGGTTATATGACCTTAGATGAGATTAAACGTATTACCAGGGCAGGTATGGGTCCCTGTCAGGGGAAGACCTGCCAGAGAGTTCTATTACATGCCATTGCCCGTTATCTTAATAAGAGAGTAGAAGAGATACAGATATCTACCTACCGTCCACCTACCAAGCCGGTTCCTTTAGGAGTGCTGGCGGGAGGTCAGGATGATTGAGAAAGCTGATATTGTTATTATCGGTGGTGGGGTACAGGGTTGCAGTATCGCCTATAATTTAGCCAAAAGAGGTCAAAAGAATATTGTTATCCTGGAGAAAGATACCGTGGCTCATGGAGCATCCGGAAGATGTGGAGCCGGATTCAGACAACAATTTGGAACAGAGATGAACTGTATTTTAGCCAGAGATAGTGTTAAAATATTTGAACAGCTGAGTGATGAGTTGGAATACGATATAGAGTTAAACCAGAGAGGATACCTTATTCTGGCTTATACTGAAAAAGAGGTTAATCAATTCCGAAAAAATGTAGAGTTAGAACGTAGTCTTGATATACCTGCCAGCTTGATAACACCTGAAGAAGCCAGGGAGATAGTTCCCTGTTTAAATACGGAAGATGTGTTAGCAGCAACTTATTGCCCCACAGATGGGAATGTAAATCCTCTTTTAACTACCTTTGCCTATGCTGAAGCTGCGCAAAGATTAGGGGTAAAACTTTACCAGTTTACCGAAGTACAAAAAATAGAAACTGATAAGCATGGTATTAGGGAAGTACTAACCAGTAGAGGTAGAATACTTACCGATACGGTTGTTAATGCTGCAGGAGGACATGCCAGAGAAGTGGGTGAACTTGCCGGTGTGGAAATCCCGGTTTATGCCCAGAGACACCAGATACTGGTTACCGAGCCGGTTGAACCATTATGGGCACCGATGTTGATGTCCTTTTCCCGTAATTTTTATTTTCAGCAACTACCTCATGGCAGTATTTTAGGGGGTTATGGGGACCCTGAGCATGAAATAATTGGTCATGATACAGGAACAAGCTGGGAATTTGCTGCTACTATGGCTAAGAAGATGACTTCTCTGGTTCCTATTTTGAGTAATGTACGGATGGTTCGCCAATGGTCGGGTTCTTATACTATGAGTCCTGATTCTCAGCCAATTCTGGGCGAGCATCCGCAATTGGAAAGATATTATATGTCACTTGGTTTTAGTGGTCATGGATTTATGCTTGCCCCTATTACCGGTGTAATGATGGCTGAATATATTATGGAGGGCAGCACCTGCCTTCCTATAGAAAAATTGAACATTACCCGATTTGAACGGGGAGAATTAATCTTAGAACCCTCAGTGGTGTAAAAAAATTATTAAATACTGTATTGATTTAAAAAGAGATTAGTGGTAAGTTAAATCTTAATATTCTGTTTCAACTACCAAAATTGCAGGAGGTGATAATTAAAAAGGTATAAGAAATATGAGTTTATATTGTTTATAGAATTAATTAAAAAGGAGGATATTTATGAATAGGATTAAACTTATATTAATTGTAATAGTGATTTTGAGTGTATGTCTTTCTATTAATGTTCTGGCACAACAAGCTCCAATAGTGATTGGCCTGCAGACACCTTTGACCGGTTCTGAGGCAATTGAAGGGGAGATGGCAAGTCGTTCCGTAGAAACAGCGGCACGGATGGTTAATGAAAAAGGCGGTGTTTTGGGTGGCAGGATGATTAAGATTGAAGTGGTAGATGATGCCTGTCAGCCCAGAGCAGGAGCACTGGCTGCCATGAAATTGGTTTCTATGAGAGAGGTTGTGGCATCTATTTCTACCTATGGCTCTTCTGTTACCCAGCCCGCTTCTGATATCTATGAAAAATTTAAAAAGGTCAATATTGCTTATGGAGCAACAGGAACAGGTCTCAGCGAAAGAGGATTGAAATATTTCTTCCGCACCTGCGGCAGAACTGATACCCAGGGAATATTCTTTGCCGAGGAAGTAGTGCCCTATTTTGGAGCCAAGAAAGTGGCAATTATGCATGATAATACTTCCTTTGCTCTGGGTTTAGCCGAAGAAACCAGAAATGCTCTTCTGGCAGCAAAGACTGCCGATTTAGTCTATTTTGATGCTATTACTCCCGGGGAATCTGACTACACTGTCCCCTTAACCAAACTCAGGGAAACAAATCCGGACCTCTTTTACTTTACCGGTTACTTCCCGGAAGCCGGTCTTATCGTAAGACAGGCAAGGCAAATTGGTATTGATGCTACCTTCGTAGGAGGAGATGCTGCTATAAATGAAGACTTCAAAAGAATTGCCGGTTTGGAATATGCAGCAGGATGCTATCAGACTCAGGAAGCTTTAATTCAACACTTTACCAATCCGGAAGCAATGGAATTCAAAGCAAAATATCAGGAAGTCTATGGTGATTTACCTTCCAGTCCCTGGCCTGTTTATGCAGCAGATGCTTTAATGGTTTTAGCTGAGGCAATTGATAAGAGTGGTTCCACTGATTCCGATGTTTTGGTTGATTACCTGAAGAACAAGATGGTAGAGTATCCCAGTATAACCGGACCTATCGGATTTGACGAAAAAGGAGACCGCGTGGGTACTGGAATCAATCTCTATAAGGTAAATGCCGACGGAAGTGACTCTATTGTACAAAGATAAACGATTAAATTAATAATTTATAAAGGTAGAAGGTTTGTTTTATGAAATTAATTGTTGAACAGCTGTTAAACGGATTAACTATCGGGTCGTTTTATTCCTTAATTGCCCTGGGTTATTCCATGGTCTATGGAGTAATGAAACTAATCAATTTTGCCCATGGTGATTTTTTTACTTTTGGTTCCTATCTGGGATATACCCTGTTGGTTATGGGAACAGCTTTTGCTACTTCTACCTTAGGAGTATGGGGCGGAATGATTGCGGCTATGTTAGTAGCCGCAATCGGTTCCGGCACCCTGGGTATCCTGGTAGAGCGAATTGCCTACAGACCCATTTACCCAACAGGCAGACTGCCCGCAGTGGTCTCTGCTTTAGGAGCCTCTATCTTTATTCAAAATTCTATAATGGTTATCTGGGGGGCACGTCCACATGCCTATACTTCTGAGGTTGTTCCAGATTATATAATGAATATCTTTGGCTTAAGAATTAATTTATTACAGATAATTATTTTAGCTCTTTCCTTTTTCTTAATGGGAGTTTTGTATTATGTTATTCAAAAGACTACCTTTGGTGCTGCTATCAGAGCTTCTGCTTTGGATAGAGAAACAGCTGCTTTGATGGGAATAAACATAAAATTGATAATCTTTTTTATATTTGCCCTGGGACCTGCCCTGGGAGGGACTGCCGGAGTGATGGTTGGCATTTATTATCGTAAAATTAGTTTTATAATGGGTTGGAATTATGGCTTAAAGGCTTTTACAGCCACCATATTGGGCGGTATTGGCAATATTCATGGCGCCATGATTGGAGGACTGATTCTTGGAGTACTGGAGATGCTCGGTTCAACCTATGTATCAACAGCATATAAAGATGTATTTGTATTTTTAGTACTGATTCTGGTATTAATTTTCAGACCAACAGGTATTCTTGGTGAAAAGATTGCTGAGAAGGTGTAGGTACTATTTATGATGGTAAATAGTGAAAATAGAAAAGCAAACAAGTTCAATACAAAGGGTAACTGGTTTGTTATTATTGTAATAGTGTCATTTCTTTTATTCCCCCTGGTGATAAAGAATGATTATATTATTGATGTGGCTTTTTTCTTTGGGATATATACTTTATTAGGCTTGAGCTTGAATATTGTCCTGGGTGAGGTAGGTTTATTCGATTTGGGCCATATGGGCTTTGCTGCTATAGGAGCATATACTACTGCTATCTTGAATACCACTTTTGGTATCCCGGTATTGGTTTTAATACCGGTTAGTGCCATTGCCGCGGCAATTTTCGCTTATCTGGTCTGCTCGCCAATTATTCATTTAAAAGGGGATTATCTATGTATTGTTACTATAGGAATGGGAGAAATTATTCGTTTGACCTTGCTTAACAACCCCTTCGGCTTAACGGGTGGTCCCAATGGTGTTTTTGGCATTTGTTTTCCTTCAATTGGCAACTTGCTGGTAATAGATAGTTGTGTTAAATTCTACTATTATATCTGGATTATAATTGGATTGACCGTTATTGCTCTGATTAGACTGCAGAATTCGAGGATTGGTAGAGCCTGGAATTATGTTAGAGAAGATGTGATAGCAGCAGAGGCTTCAGGAATAGATGTTAGATACTATAAATTACTGGCTTTTGTAATAGGTGCTGCCTTAGCAGGGGTGGCTGGTAATATATATGCAACCAAACTAATGATAGTTTCCCCGGAAAGTTTTACTTTTATGGAATCATGTCTATTATTCTGTATAGTATTGATTGGAGGAATGGGTTCCATACCCGGTGTATTTATCGGAGCAGCTGCTATTTCTTTTTTTCCAGAGATTTTTCAAGCCTTTGCTCAATATCGTATGCTCATCTTTGGAGCGGTAATGGTTATTATGATGATGTTCAGACCGGGTGGAGCATGGCCCAGACAGAGAGGTAAAATACAGACTGAATCAATTATAATAAGAGCCGAAAAGAGTGAGATATAATTGAGAGATACGGGAAAGGTAAAAAATGACTGAAAAAAATGATATTATACTGGAAACAAAAAAATTGACCAAACGTTTTGGTGGCCTTATTGCCGTTAACCAGTTTGATTTAGAAGTAACCAGGGGCAAAATCAGTAGTATAATTGGTCCTAATGGTGCTGGTAAAACAACAGTATTTAATGTAATTACCAGTATCTATCAACCAGATGATGGTGAATATTATTTTAAAGGTGAAAAGTTATTTGGATTAAAACCTCATCAAATATTGACTAAAGGTATTGCCCGTACTTTCCAAAATATCAGACTGTTTCCAAATATGACCTGTCTTGAGAATGTCATGGCTGGACAGCATGCACGGAGTGATTCAGGAATATGGCATTCTATCTTCAGGGCACCATCTCAGATGAAAGAAGAAAAGAAAATAAGGGAAATTGCTGAAATGAGGCTGGAACAGGTCGGACTATCCGGTTATAAACATGAACTGGCTAAAAACATCGCTTATGGCAGTCAGAGAATGCTGGAGATTGCTCGAGCCTTAGCCAGTAACCCCAGTTTATTGATATTGGATGAACCAAGCAGTGGTCTTAATGATAAAGAGACTGAAGACCTCATGGGTTTTCTTGACAATCTACTAATAGATGATTTAACACTTCTCTTAATCGAACATGATATGAATGTAGTCATGGGAATTTCTGACTGGGTGACGGTAATGGATGAGGGTAAAAAAATTGCTGAAGGCAAACCAAAAGAGATTTATCATAATCCAACTGTTATTGAGGCTTATTTAGGAAAAGAAGAGGAGGAAGATTAACCCCAATGGACAGTCTATTGAAAATTGAGAACCTCCATATTAACTATGGTTCCATTAAAGCCTTAAAAGGAATTTCTCTGGAGGTTAATCCAGGCGAAATTGTTACCATTTTAGGAGCAAATGGTGCTGGTAAGAGTACCTTGTTAAGATCTATATCGGGATTGATACCGGTCACCGAAGGAGATATATTTTTCTATAATAAATCATTAAAAAATATGGAAGCATACCGTATTGTTATTGATGGAATCTCCCATGTGCCGGAAGGCAGAAGAGTTTTTGCTACTCTCTCAGTGGAAGAAAATTTAAATTTAGGAGCTTTTAACCGAAGAGGTGACCGACAACTTATTTCGGAGCGGAGGGAACGCGCCTATAATCTATTTCCTATTTTGAAAGAGAGAAAAAGGCAATTAGCAGGTACTCTATCCGGTGGAGAACAACAGATGCTGGCAATTGGGAGGGGATTAATGAGTGACCCCAAATTACTGCTTTTAGATGAGCCGTCTTTAGGGCTGGCTCCTATATTGGTAAAACAGATATTTCAAATTATTAAAGAGATTAATGAACAGAAAGTCGCTATTTTACTGGTAGAGCAGAATGCAAAGAAGGCTCTCTCTATTTCACACCGTGGCTATGTACTTGAAACCGGTAATATAACTTTAAGCGGTCTTAGCTCTGAACTAAAGAATAATAAGAAAGTTCAGGAGGCATATCTTGGCGGAGCTGCCTTAAAAAATAAATAAGGACTCAATAAGCTGGATTTTTGAACTGAATGATATGGAAACAATAACAAGAAAACCATTGATAAAGTCAGGGGAAAAATAAAAACCTGATAGTCATTGGTTTTCTTTATTTTAAAGATTATTGTTTTTGGTTTATGGTTTTTAGTAAAAATAAAAAGACAAAAGACAACCACAGGGGGCAATTTATAGCCAACCACATTATGACTGGTATACATAACTAATACAATATGCATAACATATAACGAAAACACATCTTTAATTATTTTATTAATTGAAAAAAAGGTTCGTTTTTGCTATAGTATATGCAAGTTCTAAGTTCCTTGTAGATTGGTGCTATAATAGATTTGTACTGATGGAATAATATGTTTAAATCTGGTTTTTGGATATTAAATGGGACTCATTATAAATATAATTAATTATTTATTTAGGATATATAATTACTTTATTCTGGCACGGATACTATTATCCTGGATTCCGGTAGATGATAGCAATCCTATTATCAGATTCATATATAGAATTACAGAACCATTATTAGCTCCATTCCGGATAATAATATCGCTGGGTGGCACCGGAATTGATTTATCACCCATTATTGTCTTTTTTTTACTTAATATACTGAGAACATCTTTGATAAAACTTATTATAAATTTGTATTATTAATTCTGACTGATGGCAGGATTAAAGAGATAAAAATAGACTGCAAAAAGAAGGAGGGTAATTGATGAGAATTACTCCAATGGACATTGAACAACAACAGTTTGGTAGGTCTTTTAGAGGATATAATGAAGAAGAGGTTGATAATTTTTTAGATAGGATTGCTAAAGATTATGAAGAAATACTAAATGAGAATATCAAGAATAAAGAAGAGTTAGAAAAATTGCAGGTCAGATTGGAAGAATATTCTCAAATGGAGGAAACCTTAAGGAATGCACTGGTTAATGCCCAGCAGAGTGCCTCTAATATTAAAGAGAGTGTACAAATAGAAGCTCAAGCCGTAATAGAGGCAGCTAAAATTGAGGCAGAGAGAATAAAACAGAGAGCCAAGCAGGAGATATTGGATATAAGTAATGAGATAGCTGCTCTAAAGAAAAATAAATATCTTATCTTAGAGAAACTGAAAAACACTTTAAAGATACATATTCGCATGCTGGAGGATGAGATAGTAGAAGAGCCTGATGTAGATGCAGCCTCCAGATATACCAAAAGGACATCTTTTGAAGACCTCAATTTAAAATTATATCCCGAAAAAGGACAGCCTGATGAAGATATTGAGAACAAGGGTTTAAATTAACAAAAGCGGGTTACTGATAAAGTGTTGACCTTTGAGTAAATTGCCAATATAATCATAGCAAATAATTTTATTATATTGAAATTAATTAATAATCAACAATATTAAGGTAACGGATAATTTAAAATTATCGACATCTTTGTCTTTGAAAAGATAAAAAGAGGAAGAGTAGGTAACAAGTGTACTGAAAATCACCTCTTAATTCTGACCGAAACAAAGCAGTAAGTCAAGACGGTTGTACCGTTAGCACAATGCAGGAAAGGATATATATTATTCTTTCCAATAAGTTTATAAATAAAGGTGGTACCGCAGGAAGTGTTAACCTCTTGCCCTTGGCCGGCAGGAGGTTTTATTTTATAAGTAAGGAAAAGGGAGCTTGTTATGGATTTTAAAACGACATTAAATTTACCAAAAACTGATTTTTCAATGAAAGCTAATTTACCAAAAGAAGAGCCAAATATGCTTAAATTTTGGCAGGATATAGACCTCAATAAAAAATTGTTAGAGAAGTACCAGGATAGAGAAAAATTTATCCTGCATGATGGTCCACCTTATGCCAATGGGAATATCCATATTGGTACAGCTTATAATAAGATACTAAAAGACATGATTCCTAAATTTAAATGGATGAGAGGTTTCAATTCCTACTATGTTCCAGGGTGGGATACACATGGTATGCCCATCGAGCATCAGGTAAGCCGGGACCTCAAAGTATCTCTCAATGATATCGAACCGGTAGAATTGAGGAAAAAATGCCAGAAATATGCTGAAAAGTATATCGATATTCAAAGGGAAGAGTTTAAAAGATTGGGAGTCATTGGCGATTGGGAAAACCCTTATTTGACCTTTTTACCTGACTATGAGGCAACCCAGATAGGTATATTTGGAAAGATGTATGAACGGGGGTATATTTACAAGGGACTGAAGGCGGTATACTGGTGTGGCTCATGCGAAACAGCCTTAGCTGCAGCTGAGATTGAATATAGTGATGAATCCAGTGATTCTATTTATGTCAAGTTTAAAGTTGTAGATGATATAAGCTCCATATTTCCGGAAGCAAAACCAGGAGAAACCTATGTACTAATCTGGACCACCACTCCCTGGACTATACCGGGCAACTTTGCGATAGCCTTTAATCCGGATTTAAAATACAGCCTGGTAAAGACTGAAAAGGGCTATTTAATTATGGCTTCCGGTCTGGTAGAAAGAGTAATGAAAGAAATAGGTATAGAAGATTATCATATTTTAGCTGAACAGTATGGGCGTGCCTTTGAAGGTATTAAATGTCAGCACCCCCTATTTGATAGAGATTCAGTTATTATTTTGGGGAAACACGTTACCTTAGAAGAAGGCACCGGATGTGTACATACAGCACCCGGCCATGGACAGGAAGACTATGAAATTGGTATGAAATATGGACTGCCTGTGGTTTCTGTACTGGATAGTAAAGGCAGGCTTAATGAAAATGCGGGACAGTTTAAGGGGCTTGATTATAAAGAGGGTAACAAAAAAATTATCGAAGCATTGCGGGAGAAGGGATATCTCTTAGGAGCAGGCAAGATAAGGCATTCTTACCCCCATTGCTGGAGATGTAAAAATCCTATCCTATTTAGGGCAACCGAACAATGGTTTGTTTCTGTCGATAAATTCAGAGAACAATCATTGAATGCTATTAATGGAGTTCAATGGATTCCCAGCTGGGGGAGAGAAAAGATTTATGATATGGTTGCTGAGAGAACCGATTGGTGTATCTCACGTCAGCGGGTATGGGGTGTTCCTATCCCTGCTTTCTATTGTCAGAAATGTAAAGAAATAGTAATTACTCCCGAGACCATCAATATAGTAAAGAAATTGTTTAAAGAAAAGGGTTCTAATTCCTGGTTTGAGATGAGTGCTGAAGAGATTCTCCCCGGAGGGTTCCAGTGTCCTCATTGTCAGGGAACCGTATTCGAAAAAGAAAAAGACATTATGGATGTCTGGTTTGATTCCGGATGCAGCCATGCTGCAGTATTGATGAACAGGAAAGAATTGCACTGGCCTTGTGAACTATACCTGGAAGGTTCCGATCAGCACAGAGGATGGTTCCAGACCTCACTTTTGGTTGCTGTGGCAGCTTTTGATGGAGCCCCATATAAATCGGTATTGACACATGGTTTTATTGTTGATGAAAAAGGCAAGAAGATGTCTAAATCGATGGGAAACGTTATTCCACCACAGGAGGTCATCGACCAGTATGGTGCGGATATCTTACGGCTCTGGGTATCATCTTCTGATTACAAGAAAGATATAAGAATTTCTAAAAAAATATTACAGCAATTGGTTGAGGTTTATCGAAAAATTAGGAATACCTCCCGTTTTATTTTAGGGAATTTATATGATTTTAATCCTGCCCAACACTCAGTATCTTATGAAAAATTAGAAGAAATTGATAGACTTATCTTAAGCCAGTTTCAGAATTTAATAAATATGACTACTGAAAACTATGACCGGTTTGATTTTCATTCCCTTTATCATGATATTCATAATTTTTGTACCTTAAATTTAAGCTCATTTTATCTGGATATAATCAAAGACAGACTTTATGTTTTGAATCCTGACTCTTTGTCCCGGAGAGCTGCCCAAACAGTCTTATATAGAATAATAAGTGGGTTAACCCGCTTGATTGCCCCGGTGTTAAGTTTTACAGCTGAAGAGATATGGCAGGTTTTAGGAAAGTCTGGCAAACAAGAAGAGAGCGTTTTCCTGGCTCAATGGCCGGAAATAGATGAAAAACTATTGCAAATAGAACTGGAAAAGAAATGGGAAAAGCTATTGTTAGCCAGAAAGGATGTTTTGAAGGCTCTGGAAATCCAAAGAAAAGATGGTCTTATCGGGAATGCCCTGCAAGCCCAGGTAGATCTCTATACTGCTGATAAATCCTTATATGACTATCTAAACCAGAATAAAGAAAAATTGGAAATGCTCTTTATCGTGTCAAAAGT
>JAQVGY010000096.1 GCA_028696495.1 Atribacterota bacterium | reverse complement strand
GGGAATAATATTGTTTGTTTCCGATTTGACAGTAATAACTGGCACTGTCAAACGGTAATACAGTAAAACTGTACTCGAGGGTGTGGGTTAGCCTCCATGCCTCCCATTTGGAAAGGAAACATTTTAAAAGCTGTATTTATACAGCTTTTTTTATAACGCCTTCCAGGGCGTTTTTTATTTTTAAAAATTTTTTTTGGAGGGTAGTATGGCAAATTATCGTGATTTTTTACCAGAATTGAAAAGCATGACCTTGTTCCAAAATATTAGGAATGAGGAACTGATTTCGCTTTTAGAAGTGATGAGTCCGGAGATTGTGCACCGGGAAGCTGGCAAACACTGGCCTATACCTATCGATTTAGAACATGGCATATTCTGTGTTGTCCTTCAAGGAAAACCTCTTGACCAGCTTGAACCTCGCTTAGATATATATAACATGCCCAAATTTGGTGAACCAGGTATGATGATGGGAGAAATACCCTGTCTATCTGAAATGATTAAAAGTCGTGCACCAAGAGTCAAATTTAAAAGATCCCCTCAGGGAAGCCCTGAAGTTAAGCCATTTGACCTCTATATGCTGCAGATGAGTGGCGAAATGCTCACTAGATATTATGGAGAAAAATATTGCAAGGCACAGGGAGTAATGTTACGAAATTTTTTAGGAATACTGGCACAAAAGGTAACAGATGTTCGTAAAGAAAAGGCGGAGGCAGTTGCTGAACTTGAAGCAGAGCTTGCCCCCTACAGACTGCACATTTTTTGTGCAGGTGTATCAATGAAATTGGTTAAGGAAACATCTGACAGGTGGAATGTATTACACCCTGAATTACCGGCTATTTATACGCCCGGTGGCTCTGTTGATCTTATAAGAGAATGTATCAGTGGAGAACCATGTGATTTATTAATTTCTGCTGATGATGCTATCATTCGTTCTATGATGATTCCTGAGTTTACAGATGGTTATCGCATCTGGGGAGGTAATAAGATGGTTATAATAGGTGATGATATTAATAATGAGAACTGGGAAAAAAAGTTGCTGGCAGAAGATGCAACTTTCAAACATAATGACCCTTATGGAGATCCGGGTGGCTACCGTGCCGTTATGGCACTGCTGCTGGCAGATAAATTCAAGGCAGGGCTTACCGAACTGCTCATGAATCATCCTGGACATATTGGTATGGAAAAATCAACTGGACCTTTCGGAAATTTAAAACCTGCTAAATACCATTTTATGTATCGTTCTGGAGCCATAGCTTCTGGCAAGAACTTTGCTGAATTGCCGGATATAATGAACCTTTCCAATCCTGCTCTGGCTGAAGAATATTCACAGGCTAGTTTTGCAGTAGATGAAAAAAATACCGTAATTGCTACTCCTATTGCACATGCCCTAACCATCCCTAGAGCTGCCCTTCATAAAGAACAAGCAAAAGAATTTGCCAGGATGTTCCTTGAAATCGATAAAGAATCTCAAGGTTTTATTCCTCGAGATGAAATCTTTGGCAAAGACCCTATCAAATAAAATATAAAAATACAAGGAGAAAAATTATGAAAAAACCTACCAGCTTGTTTAGAAAATTTACTTTACTATTCATTCTGCTTTTAACACTTATCTCTTTTTCAATGAACTCGGCTATTGCCGATGATACTAAATCAGATTCACCAGAAAGAACTATTACCGTCACAGATATGAGTGGAGATGTCGTAACAATCACCGGTGAGGTTAAAAGAATAATTAACCTATGGCCTGCTGGCACATCTTCTTTCTTTGTAATGGGTGCGGGTGACCTTATTGTAGGATTAGCTGTGAATAGCCCCGGGACTATGAATTCATGGACACAGCTATTTTATCCTGAATGTGTTAACATTCCAGCTCTGGGAGGAGTCACCCCTTCTATCGAGGATCTTATTAACCTGGAACCTGATTTAGTTATTATACACCCCACAACTGCTGCCGGTGGCCTCGCCCAACAGATAAGAAGTGTTGGTATCCCTGCAATAAATATTAATTTTAGTGGTTATGAGACTATGATAAAAGCATATACTGTACTGGGAGAAGTGCTGGGAGGAGAATATCAAGAAAAATTGAACCACTGGTGCTCTGCTGTGGAAAACAAATTGGCAAACGCTCGCAAAATTACCTCAGATATAGCCAAAGATGATCGTCCTGTAGTTTTCTACATTGGTGGTCAAACAGAAAGCGTTACTACTACTATGGGTGCTGGAAGTATTATTTCTGACTGGATAGAATCTACTGGTGGCAATAGTGCAGCTGAGGTGATGGGATTAACCTCTGGAGATGTTACTCCTGAAGCTATTTGGGATCTTAATCCTGATATAATAATTTGTGCAGGAGTATACCAGCATATCAATAAATATGTTTTAGAAAATGAAGAAGGTTGGAAAGATTTAAAAGCAGTTACAACTCACCGACTGTACACTAATCCCTATGCTTGCTTCAATTGGGATCGCTTTGGTCTGGAAAGCCAGCTGCAGATCAACTATGCTCTGATGTGTATTCAACCCGAAATAGCCAGTGAGAATGGTATTAACAGAGAATCTATGGTGAAAGAAATTATTGAGTTCTATAAAAATTATACTGATTTTGAACTAAGCAGAGAACAGGCTGAAAATATGCTCGATGGGCTTCGTCATGATGGTTCAGCAGAATTTCCAGTACAATAATTTATATGATAATGAGTGTAAACTCGGTTATTGATGGGCACAAATGAAAAAAACTAACAATAATAAGAATAACCTCTCCAGTATCGATGGAGAGGTTATTTCTCAAAAAAATGAATTCTTTGAGTTTATAAGATTCCAGGGTTTGTTATGGTTATCTTTATTAATTTTGATTATAGTATTAGGATTATCACTGGCTATTGGACGATATAGGGTACCATTTGAAAATACATTTCGAATTGTATTTTCAAATATTTTTACTATGGAAACCAATTGGGATAGCATTCAGGAAGCAGTGGTTATGAACCTCCGTTTGCCACGCACCATAGCAGCCATTATAATTGGTTCTGCACTGGCACTCTCAGGTGCAACCTATCAGAGTATATTTAAAAATCCCATGGTATCCCCTGATCTATTGGGTGTATCATCTGGCGCATCGGTAGGGGCTGCCACCGCTATTCTTCTAAGTCAGGGTGGCACCATGATTCAACTGAGTGCTTTTGCGGGGGGATTAATCGCTGTTGCTATTACGGTAATGATTCCTCGGCTGATTCGTAACCAATCTACTATTATCTTAGTCTTATCCGGCATAGTTATCGGTAGTTTAATGTCATCAATAATGAGTATTTTAAAATTTGTTGCAGATACTGATACACAGCTGGCAGAGATTACCTATTGGATGATGGGTTCTTTTGCAAAAGTATCCTTTAAAACAATGCTTCCTGTCCTACCTACAATATTTTTACCCATGATTATAATTTTACTTTTTCGGTACAGACTTAACGTTCTATCCCTCGGTGATAATGAAGCAAAATCTCTGGGAATAAACCTGAAAACTACTAGAGGAATATTCATTCTCTCATCAACTTTAATTACAGCCAG
>JAQVGY010000095.1 GCA_028696495.1 Atribacterota bacterium | reverse complement strand
TAACAGGCCCTGTTACCAGTAACACATCGGCATGTTTGGGACTCCCCACCAGTTTTATTCCAAATCTTTCCACATCATATCTCGGTGTCAACAATGCAACAATTTCAATATCACAACCATTACAAGAGCCGGTATTTAGATGGAATACCCATAAAGAACGATCCAAATATTTATCTAATTTCATGGTATTAACTCACCCCGATTATAATAAAGATTATAGCCATTACCAGAACAATCCACCCACTATAATCATTGATATTGCCGGTATGCATTTTTACCAGAGGCTCATAATAATTCTTTAAAGCCTCGGTAAAACCCCAGTAGAGATGGCTTGCCCCAACATGAGAGTCTTCCTTGCTTACCTCCGGGTTACCAGAAAGAAAAGGTTTGGTCTGGTCGGTATCTTTCTTATATCTACTCTCTCCTCGATTTCTTAGCCATAAAACACAAACTCCAATTATCAAAGCGGTTACGACCCATATTAACGTATTCCAGTAACCACTTCCTGTTTCCAATAAAGCAATATTCATACTTATATTCCTCCCAGTATTGTTGCAGTATAGTGTGCCTGATTAATCAATGCCATTACAGCAGGGTGGACTATATATTTAACAATGAGATTGGGAAATAATCCAAAAAACACAATAAGACAGGATAGGACAGCCATCGCTATTATCATACTTTTGGGAACTTCCTGTACTGATTTATATTGTTCCAGCCTGGGACCTAAAAAAGCGCTATGAAATACTTTTACAAAAGAAGCTAAGGTTAGGACACTAACCAGCATTGCGATTATTGCCAGCAAGGGATTAAACCGATAGACTGACTCGTAGATAATCAGCTTGGAGGCAAAACCGTTGAAGGGCGGAATTCCGGCAATAGCTGCAGCTCCTATTATATAAAAGATAGTGGTATAAGTCATATTATGGGCTAAACCACCCATCTTGTTCAAATCTCTGGTATCTGTCCTGAGAAATATGGCACCGGCAGTCAAAAACAGCAACCCTTTATATAAGGCATTGTTTATAATGTGAAAAATCCCGCCTTCCATCGCCTTTATCCCAAAACTCTCTAAAGCTACCGGGTTTGTCAAAACAGCCAGCCCTACTCCTACTCCTAAAAGCATATAACCGGTCTGTGATATAGAGTGGTATGCCATTAAACGCTTAATATCCTTCTGAATAATAGCCATAGTAACTCCAATAAACATGGAGAGTACACCCAAAATTATAAGAATCCAGCCCACTGTTACCGTATTCAAAGTCACATTATAAATAGAAAAAACTATTCTAAAAAGGGCATAGAGACTGGCCTGGCTGGCAGCTACCAGAATCATAGTGATTGCAGCCGGTGCTTCCGAATAGGCATCAGGCGTCCACATATGCATAGGGACAGAGCCAGCTTTCATGGCTAAAACAGTAACTAAAAGTATTAAGGCTATTTTATCGAGTTGTGTAAATTGCATTACACTGGCAATAGTAGCCATATTCAATGCATCGTATTGCCCGTAGAATAACCCGATGGCAAATAATACCATCAAGGCTGATATAGAACTAACCACCATATATTTTAATCCTGCTTCTGCTGGTTCACCAGAAATGGTACTGCGAAAGGCAATCAATGCTACAGAGGAGATAGATGCTATCTCAAAAAAAACAAAAAAGTTAAAAATATCCCCCGTTAATTCCATGCCAAACATACTGGTAGCCAATAAAAGCAGCAGGGTATAATATTTATCAAGCCCGGTATGCTGCTCCATATAGGAAATTGAATAGATAGCAGCTAAAAAGGCCACCAGTGATGTTATTAAACCCATAAATATTCCCATTGCGTCTATTTGAAAGATTATTCTAATGGGCATAGTATAACCAAATGGTAATGTTAAGCCGGTTTCAGTAGCCCCAAAAACGTAGACTATAGGACCATGGGTTAGAACCTGTCTGGCAACAAAAATAGTTAACAATAGAGTCAATCCTAAAACACAAGTTGCTAACCAACTGATTGTCTTGCGGTTGAAACGGCCCAGGATAGGAGTAATAAAAGCTGCTAACAGAGGCAGGGCTATTATTAAAGCCGGTGCATGCAACAAAATGCTGTTCATCCTCTCAACCTCCTTATTTCATCTGTATTTATAGTGCCATATTTTTGATAGATAACCATAACAATGGAAAGAATCAGAGCGGTAGTAGCCACACCTATGACAATACTGGTCAGGCACAGGGCTTGGGGAGTAGGTAAAACCATTTTGACTCCTTCAGGTGCCTGTGTATAGATAGGTGCCACTGCTCCTTTTCTGAATCCCAGAGCAATTAAAAATAGATTGACACCACTTTCAATTAAAGTTAAACCTATAGCAATTTTGATTAAATTTTTCTTAAAAAGAAGGGAGTAGACACCTAATCCAATTAGTATTATTACTGCAATAAAGGGGAAATTTCCTATCATTTTATTGTTTCTCCTTCTTCTGTATAGTTTCAGCAGCTACCGACATGGTAAGAACAATCACTCCCAATGCTGCCAACACCTCTAAACCCACTGCCATATTCATCAAAGCTATGGTACCACCTGTATTTAAGTCACCAGGGTTTACCCCGATGGTAGTTGGTGAGCCAAATAATCCTCCACTGTTGGATACGAAATTATAGAAAAAGGTTGCGCCTAATCCCAAAAAGGCAAAGGTAATAAACAAAACTAATCCTGTGCTTTCCAGAATAGAAAGCAGGTCTTTGGAGAGATAGCTCTGAATTTGATCAGTCCCGTAGGTTACTAATAATAAGGCAAAGGCTGATGCCACTATTGCCCCACCCTGAAAACCACCTCCAGGAGAAATATGCCCATGTGCAATAACATAAAACCCATATACCAGAATAAAACCAAAGATAAGAGTAGTCATAGTTCTAACAATTCGAGACATTCCTCCAATCATTTTGCCACCTCCCTGAATAATGCCACAATGCCTACTACGGCAGTAAACAAGACAGTACCTTCACCCAGGGTATCAAAACCACGATAATCAAAAACTATGGTAGTGACTACATTGTTTGCTGCGGTTTCAGCCTGAGCGTTTTCAATAAAATAATCATCCATATTGCTAATAGAAGGCTCTCCAAAAGGTCTCATACCAATTGCAGCCAGAACCATAAAAGCGAGAAAAAATATAAAGGCAATAAAAAAAACTGGTTTTTTCATTATCTCACTCCTTACTTTTTAGTTGCCCTGATAGCAAAAATATAAATTGCCATAGTTAAAGCCGCCCCAATACCCGCTTCAGCTATCGCCACATCCGGTGCGTGCAGTAGATAGTATTCCAGGGCTAAAAGTAGACTGGCCGCCGCCAGAGCAATAACTGATGATAATAAATCCCGTAATACAACCGCTAAAAATGCTGCGGTAATCATTATAACCAGTATGACAATATGTGTAATACTTATTAATGGACTCATTTTAAGTTTGCCTCCTTTAATTCGTCTATCACTGCTTGTTTTGGCATAACTCCACTTCGGTGAGCTGCCCTGGCAATAGCATGAGAACCGGTAGGGTTGGTTATAATCAGACATACTAAAGCAACAATGGTATGTA
>JAQVGY010000094.1 GCA_028696495.1 Atribacterota bacterium | reverse complement strand
ATAGGAGTAATACTAAGATCAACCTGAAAAGATTTTCCAGCCTCTAATATTTCCAGGTTACGCTGTATATCTTCTATATTATAACGAAGATTCTGTAAATCAAGATTATTCAGTACACCCCATTGAACAGCTTCTTCCAAGCTAACTTCCCTGGCAAAAAGTGTTTCAAAATTTAATATAAATAAGAGTCCTATCAAAAAACAAAAAATTATTTTATATTTTTTCCCTGTAAAATACAAATTCTTCATTATCCAATTTCTCCTTCATTCAGTATGCCTATCATTCTTTGCAATTCCAAATAAGCCTGATAGTACTGCCTGACTGATGAGATTAGACGGTATTCAGCATCCAAAACTCCGATAGTAGCTGAAAGCAACTCATCTTCTGTGCGTAAACCGGCCTGCACCTGACGCTTAATAATAGATTCATTTTCTTCCATCTGTCGTAAACTCTGCTCACTCAGCAATATGTTATTCTTACTTTCCTTATGATTTTGCCATTGGGTTATCATCTGATAATCCAGATCCTGTTCAATTATTGACCTTTCTAATTTTGCAATTCCTAAATTGTTTTCCAGTTTAGTTATCTCCAATTGAGATAACTGCTCAATTTTTGCCTTTTCCAGTTTAAGGTGGTTTATTTCAATTTCAATATTTTTTATTTCCAGATTATAATCATTTTCTCGAGCCTTGGATATTAAGGTAGAAAAATCTATTTCCGTTAATTGTGGTATTGTTATCGCTGCCACAGAAATATCTGTATCTTCTTTAATATCTAAATCATTTTTTACCTCAATCAATAATTGTTCATAATCCAGCTTTGCCTTTTCATAGGCAAATAACGCATCGTAATAAGAATTGCCCTGTTGTAATAAGTCTAATTCAATCCTGTACCCGGCTGCCACCTGTGCTTCTACCTCATGCAATACTGCTCTTTGTAATTCGATATTCTTTTCTTTTCGAGTAATATCTTTCTCTGCCAGTGCTAATCTAAAATAATTATCTACTGCCTGTATAATTAGCTGCTCTTTTTGATTCTGGAATGTATTTTGCTGTTGCAAAATATTTAATTCTTTTTGTCTGTCCAGCATCCCTGATTGGGTCATAAGATTATCAGCATCCAGCTGGCGGGTATCGAGTTCTGCATTATTTAGTTGATAGCTGGCTTTTTTAAAATTAAGATTGTTGGAGATGGTCAGTGCAACCATCTGTGAGATATTTAATATGATTTTCTCCTGTGCCATGAGCGGGCAGTTTAGAGAGATTAAAATTAGGATGAAAACAAAGCTGCCGTACAACAATCTATTCTTCATGGAGAGCCTCCTTCTTCAGTCAGATTTTAATATAGTAATACTTGATTCTTTTTACATTTTATTATATATGGGAATTCTAAAAAGTGCGTAAAATAAATCTTAAATTTTTATAAAAATTGCTGTTCGTTGTTGACAAAAAATAATTCATCTTTATAATGTATTTAGCTAGCTAAATGATTAATGTTGGGTAATTGCAGGCAATGGCAATAGGGTTTATAGTTTTTAGGTTTTATATTGTAGTTAATAGTTAAAGACTTATATTTCACAAATACAAAGCTATTATTTACCCTATTGCTAATAACTTGTCACCAGTTTTTATGGCAATGATTGAAAGTAACATGTTTTTTGTTTATAGTTTAAGTTTACAATAATGTAATATAGAGAATATTATTGAAAAAATATTCTTAACTCATAAATTATTAACTAAAAACTAATAACCAAAAACAAAAAACTTATTGATGATATGAGGTTTTCCTATGGATAAAGTTCGAGCAAAGAGTATTCCCAGACTTATTATGGGAATTGGCCATCATTTAAAGATACGTTTAGATAAAAAATTAATCGAAGATAATCTTACCATTTCTCAATTCAGAGTGCTGGCATACTTATGGGATTATGGTGAACAAAAGATCAACCAAAAAATGATTCACGAATTTCTGGAAATTAAGCCCTCTTCTTTGACCAAATTAATCAGGATACTGGAGCAAAAAGGCCTGATTAGAAAAGAAGCTGACCCGGATGATTCGAGAAACAAGACTATCAAACTTACCGACAAAGGCATGGAGATAAAGAAATTGTGTTTACAACGAATTGCTGAATCAGAGGCATATCTCTTGCAAGATTTTTCTCATCAGGAAATTGGTATTCTTACCGAACTCCTGCTCAAGATTAAGAAGAAAACCAGGCATTGATATCTTCTTTTTATTCTGTATTATTCTCCCCTCCTCTTTGTTTATAAGTAGTTAGAAGTTACAGATAATACACTATTTTTTACTACAGACAGGAAATTGATTAAATGGATGAAAAAAGAATAAAGATACTAAGAGATGAGCCACCGTTACGTGCTATATTGAGTCTTTCTGTACCTACAATACTGGCTATGCAGGTTCAGGTATTCTACAATCTTACTGACACCTTCTTTGTAGGAAAATTAAATGACCCCTTTCAGGTTGCTGCAGTATCAATTGCTTTTCCTATGTTTACACTCTTAGTAGCATTCAGCGGGGTATTTGGATTTGGAGCAGCCTCCTATATTTCACGGCTATTGGGTAAGAGAGACTACCTAATGGCTAAGAAAACGAGTTCCACTGCTTTCTATGCTTGTTTTATAGCAGCAATAGCAGTAACAGTAATTGGTTTGGTTTTCATATCCCCTATTCTAAGCTTAATAGGAGTCACCTCCGAAACACATGGCTATGCCTATGATTACCTATCCATAATATTCTCAGGCAGCATAGTCATGATGCTTAACTTTCTGGTTACTCAGCTCCTTCGCTCAGAAGGAGCAGCCAAAGTGTCTATGTTTGGTATGTTTATCGGTACCGGGATAAATATTATTTTAGACCCCATCTTTATCCTGGTCCTGGGATACGGGGTAAAGGGGGCTGCCATTGCTACCCTTATCGGACAGGGAATTGCCCTCCTCTATTATTTTAACTTTTATTTAAAAAAGAGAAGCATGGTATCTATTCATTGGAAATACCTCTCTTTTAAAAGTGATATTTTTCAGGAAATTTTTAGGATTGGAATTCCGGCATCAGTACACAATTTAACGATAAGTGTTAACCAAACAATAGGAAATTATGTCGCCGCCAGTTATAATGATCTGGTAGTAGCAGCTTTTGGCATTGACCGTCGAATTTTT
This sequence comes from Atribacterota bacterium, assembly GCA_028696495.1. Lineage (GTDB taxonomy): Bacteria > Atribacterota > Phoenicimicrobiia > Phoenicimicrobiales > Stramentimicrobiaceae > Stramentimicrobium. The sequence continues at coordinate 404 of JAQVGY010000094.1, read as the reverse complement.
TCTATGTGTATAATGACTTTGATTGGATTGTCGGAAGGGACACAGCCTTTAATCGGATATAGTTATGGTGCCAGAAAGATTACTCGAATGAATAAGGTTATAAAGACAGCTATCATTCTGGCTACCGGTGTATCTATGTTCTTTGTGGTATTTTTCTACCTCTTTGCCGGCAAGATGATTCAAGTATTTATCAACAATGAACAGGTAATCGCATATGGTATTCAGATTATGAGAGCTATGATAATTGCCTTGCCTTTCTCAGGAATTCAATTTTTAATAAGGGTTAGCTTCCAGGCTCTGGGCAAGGGGAAACCGGCTTTGATTCTGGCTTTAGCCCGGGATTTATTCTATATTCCTGCTCTTTTTATCATGAACAAGTATTTTGGATTTTCTGGATTTATTTA
>JAQVGY010000093.1 GCA_028696495.1 Atribacterota bacterium | reverse complement strand
ACTGCTGATGATATGATGATTGTAAGACAATGTAAAGAATTAGATTTTAGTCCCAAACTGTTTGCCAGCTCAGTAGGTGCCATGGTTACTGGTTTTGTGGAAGAAATGGGCAAAGATGCTGATTATCTGGTTGAGGGAGAATGGTGGGTTCCTGAAATGAAGAGTGAAGACCACATCTTTGGAACAACTGCTGACTATATTCAGGCCTGCAAGGATCTCCATGGAGAAGATTTTAAACCCCAATACTGGACCTCAAGTGGTTCAGCTGTTGGAGTTCTACTGCAGATGGCTATTGAAAAGGCAGACTCTATTGAAACTGAAAAAGTTAGGGATGCTTTAGCCAGCCTTGATGTTGAACTGTCTTGCTGGTCACCTGTTGCCTTCAATGAGAAGGGTCAGAATATTAAATGGGTACATCCAGTAGTTCAAGTACAAAACGGTGAATATATTATTGTCTACCCTGAAGAATCTCAGGGTAATAAACCTCTCTATCCAGCACCTGCTTGGAAAGACAGATAAAAAGGGTTAAAATAGAGTAAGTAAAAAATAGGGAGGTTCATGCTTCCCTGGGAAAAGACCTCCCTATTTTATTATAAATATAAATATCTTTTTAACTCTTTATTATTATAACTACTAATTAAAATAATTCTAAAGTAAAATAACCATTAATAATTAAGCAGCCTTTAATTTTAATAAACACCATTGTTATTCAGTTTAAATTAAAAAATTGTTTATTTAAGGAATATTTAATTAAAGAGTAAATTAACCAGGTCTTGGTATATCTTTTCCAGGGTATACTTTAAGGTACATACCTGGGTGAGATACAATGATCTGTTTTAAAATTAATAATAAAAAAGGAGAAAAATGAAATGGCAAAATATCGAATCGAACAAGATTTACTGGGGAAGAGGGAAGTTCCTGATAATGTTTATTATGGAATTCAGACATTGAGGGCACAAGAAAACTTTAAACTCACAGGTTACAGAATAGATAGAGATTTTATTAAAGCATTAGGAATAGTAAAAAAAGCAGCTGCTATAGCAAATCAAAAGACTGGCTTGCTTGATGAAAGGCGTGCAAAGGCAATCATCAGTGCTTCACAGGAAGTTATCGATGGCAAACTGGATGAACACTTTGTATTAGACCCGATTCAGGGGGGAGCCGGTACTTCTAACAATATGAATGCCAATGAGGTCATTGCTAACCGAGCTATAGAATTATATGGAGAAGGAGAAAAAGGGGATAGTTCTGTTATTTCATCTTTGACCCATGTCAATATGGCTCAATCTACCAATGATGCGGTTCCTACAGCAATTAGAATAGCACTGCTAATAAAAACAGAGGCGTTGCTGGAGGCTACTGAAAAATTAGAAAAAACTTTTCAGGAGAAAGCGAAAGAGTTTGACCATGTGCTAAAAATGGGAAGAACTCATTTACAGGACGCAGTTCCTATACGGTTAGGGCAAGAATTCAATGCCTATGCTACTGCTGCTAAAAGAGCCAAAGAGAGAATATCTCTTGCCGTTCAGAGTTTAAAGAGTGTCAATATGGGAGCCACTGCCGTGGGAACAGGGCTTAATGCCGACCCTGAATATATTAAATTTGTTGAGGAGAGTTTAAGAGAGATTTCTGGTTATGATCTGGCCATAGCAGAAGATTTGGTAGATGGTACTCAAAATGCTGATGCATATGTTGAGGTGTCCTCAGCCATCAAAGCATGGGCAGTAGTGTTATCTAAAATATGTAATGACTTAAGAATGATGGCTTCCGGTCCCCGAGCAGGCTTGTATGAAATAAGATTACCCGAAGTCCAGCCAGGTTCTTCCATAATGCCGGGGAAAGTAAATCCGGTAATTCTTGAGGCAACTAATCAGGTCGTATTCCAGGTAATAGGCAATGACCTTACCGTTAATTTAGCCACTGAGGCAGGTCAGTTAGAATTGAATGTGATGGAACCGGTACTGGCTTATAATTTGATGCAAAGCTTTGATATAATGACCAATGTTCAGGATATGCTTAGAGAAAAGTGTATTAGCGGGATAATAGCCAATGAAGAGAAATGCAGAGAATATGTGGAGAGAAGTATTGGAATAATCACTGCCTTAAATCCCCATATAGGTTATGAAAAAGCTTGTGCAGTTGCCAGAGAAGCATTGCTTGAAGATAAGAGTGTGAGAGAACTTATCCTGAAACATAAAATACTGGATGAAGATAAGCTTAATAAAATTCTTGACCCCTATGAGATGACCAATATTGGTATTGCCGGGAAAGACCTGTTAAGTCGGTAATTTTAAGTCTATAAACCCTTCATCAACCGTAGCTGTAGCTCTATTATTGCTACCTGGTTGAGAATAGGGTATCCGTAAGTGTAATACAATAGGGGGATATTGGTTTAAGAGATGGAAATTGAAGCAACAAAATAGTAAGATATTGATAAAAATAAAAATATTTTAATCCAGGCAGAAGTTTATTTTAATTTTTATTTTTCTGAAGGAGAAGAGGATTAATTATGGAAAAATATGATTTAGTAGTACGTTCAAATCAGATGTACATCGATAATCGTCTAATTAGCTGTAATATGGGCATAAAAGGCGGGATTATAGTTACTATAAGTAGCGATGAGTTAAAAGGGGATGAAATAATTGATGCTCAGGATAAATTAGTCTTACCCGGAACTATTGATCCCCATGTACACCTTAGAGCTCCGGGGCATGAATATAGGGAAACCTTTCTTTCCGGAACACAGGAGGCAGCCCTTGGTGGGGTAACCACTATACTGGAGATGCCCATCTCTTCTCCCCCTCCTTATTCTCCAGAAATTGTTTACAACAGGATGGCGTTGGCTGAAAAAGAAGCCGTAGTAGATATAGCCTTCTTTGGTGCAGCTGGAATTGATAAAAAAGAATTCATTATTCCCTGTTCTAAGTCCGGTATTGTTGGCTTTAAAACTTTTTTACACGAAGCCCCTGCCGGAAGAGAGGGAGAGTTTATTGGCCTGACTGCTCCTGATACCGGTGACCAGTACGAACTGATGGAAATCCTGGCCAATACTGATTTGATTACCGCTTTCCACGCTGAAAATAATGATATGATTAAAAAAAATATCAGTCGACTAAAAAAAGAGGGAAAGGTTTCTCCCATCTACCATGAACGTTCTCGCCCACCGGTAGTTGAAATAGAAACTACTGCAAAAATTCTCCTTTTTGCAGAAAAAACCGGAGCAAAAGTGGAAATTGCCCATATCAGCACTCCTGAAGCTGCTGAATTGGTCAGACAGGCTAAGGCAAAAGGGGTGTATGCCATAGCGGAAACCTGTCCCCATTACTTATTCTTAAATGAAGATGCTTTAATAAAGTTTGGAGCTTTTGCCAAATGTAATCCCCCGGTCAGGTCAGAAGAAGAACGAAAGAAAATGTGGGAATATCTGTCCAATGATTATTTTGATTTTATTGGAAGTGACCATGCCCCCTATACTAAAGAAGAGAAAGAAAAGGGGAAAGATGATATCTTTGTTCCACCTGCCGGGTTTCCTGGATTATCTACCCGACTGCCCTTAATGTATACAGCGGTAAAAGAGGGTAAGTTAAGATTAGA
>JAQVGY010000092.1 GCA_028696495.1 Atribacterota bacterium | reverse complement strand
GAAATTTTCAATTCATAGTTGCCCTCTTGAATATTGCTAATATTCACACTTCTATTTATAATTGTATTTCTATAATATTTGCCATCTAAATAGATACGGGCATTGTCAACATCACAGGTTATATCAAGACTTCCAGTTCGCGTTATCCTGTTCAGGTTTACGGTCAACTGGATTCGTTGATTAGGTTTTACTTCTATCCTTTGCGACCATTCAAGGTATCCACTCAAGACAATCCTGACATCATGGGAACCCTCTCTAACCTGCTCCATAAGAACATTTCTGTTTTTTTCAGTTAGCCCTTTATATTGACCATCCAAATAGATACGGGCATTGTCTTCATTGCATCGAACAGCAATAGAGCCATAACGTTCTATACTTACCAGATTGGCATGTACGAAAGCAGTTCGCCCTGGAGTAATCTGAATGGTTCTGGTCCAGGTTTGATAACCGGGATATTCTACTCGAGCCAGATAATCATCAGCACTGATCTGGTCCATATCTAATGGTGTCTTGCCGGCATAACGGTCATTTAAATACACCTCAGCACCCTGTGGAGTCGAGTCCAGACGTAACCCACCTGTCTCTTCTCTTCTTCCTATAACCTGATAATGTAATACCTCGCTGCTGACCCACCTTTGGGAAGCAAGCCCGGTCAAAATGCCTTTCATCCTTTGGGTAAATCTGGATGTCCCCTCATCAAGTTTTGGGAATAAATTCCTCTCAATTATCCTTTCCAGCTCTCTTGAAATGATTACCTGTTCAGTGGTAGCAAATCCCTGCACATATTCAAAACCAGGTCTGGTGGAAGGATCTATTAACCCTTCTATATTATATTGTTTATTAGCCTCTACAAGATTATTTTTTTGATATTGGTTAGGGAATAGTATGGTTATATTTCCATAACTATCATAACTAAAGATGGTAACATAGGCTTTTCTGGTAGAACGAAAATAGACTCTGATATTCTCGCCGGGAACATAGGTAGCACCTGCCCCCTTGTCCAGTCTCAATGATAGGGCAAAGTCTGGCCTGGGATTAATAATTTGGATACTCTTTTTCATATCTTCCTGTGCACTGATAGAGGTTACCAGGAATAGCATCATAACCGTAATTAAGCTCAGCATAATGATATATGAAAAATTAGAAGTGTACCTTTTCCCTTTTCTATGGGAAGATTTTTCCAGTTTTAATATATTCATAATATTTTTTTCTCCTTTCTGATAATATCTAAGGTATTTTACATGATTCAGTAAATATGGCAATCAATATTTAAAATTTGAGCCTAGTATCTTTATTAAACTATATAGCATAGCTTTCTAATCTGTACTATAGTGCTATCGTTAAAAATAGAAAGTTAGTATATATCAGTATTCAATGTAAATTGATTTCTCTGGCTTTTATCATCCTCCCTAAAAAGTTATTTTTATATTAATAAGCGTAAATTGATTTTACGATTATTATAACATAACTTTCTTTGCATTCCTATTTTTAATAATTGATAAAATAGCGTTATCATATCTGTAATATACAAAGGCTTGCAATGCTTTGAATAGTATGCAGGTATACTTTTATTCATATTCCGGAAAAGCAAAAACGAATTATCAGTAAATTTTAAAAATTTTCTTGTTTTTATGATTAAAATACAAAAATAATTGACAAAACCCTTTATTTTTAATATTCTGATTGTAACATTAACAATGTAAGTTATTGTATAAAGTACAGATAAGCAGTTCGTTAATAATGATCTTTTATCCAATGTATACCAGAAAGGAGGTGTAATATTTTGAATAAAAGTGAATTGATTGACAAGGTATCATATGATAGAGGGGTAACAAAGGCTCATGCTAAAGCAGCCGTGGAATGCATCTTTGAGAATATCGCTGACGCTTTGGCTAGAAAAGAGCCTGTACGGTTAGTTGGTTTTGGAACTTTTGGTGTTAGAGAAAGGGCTGCGAGAACTGCACGTAATCCAAGAACAGGCGAAAGTATACCGCTGCCAAAAACAAATGTACCATTCTTTAAACCAGGAAAAGAGTTAAAAGAAAGAGTTAATTAAAAAATTATAATCTTTTGCTTAAAATAAAAAACAGGCCTGTTTTTTATCATAAACAGACCTGTTTTTTTCTATTTATTTTCTTGAATGCCAGGCTTCGATTTACTTTCTTTACCGGGCATCTGAATGCCCATAATATTTACATCTACAGATTTTACCACAAGCCCTGTCTTTTCTTCCACTTCACTTTTTACTACTTCCTGAATTTTTTTGGCTAAATCAATGATTACCGAACCATAGTCAACAATCACAGAAATAAAGGTTGATAACGATTTACCTTCTGTCAAATCAACCCTAATCCCTTCTTCTATTTCTTTTACACCAAGCAGTGTCCCGATACCACTCTTAGAATGGGCAAATAAACCGGCAACACCAGAAATATTACTAACTATCCTGCTGACAATAGTTGCCAAAACTTCAGGAACAATATTGATATCCCCTAAGCGGTCTTTGGGTTCTTCTTCTCTTTTTATTGAGCTGCCCTGTGGAAGCAGTTCTTCTTTTTTTTCAACTTTATTAACCGATAATCCAACTCTTTCTATCTTTTTCTCTTCTTTTTTAAGCTTTTTAGATTCTGTTTTATTTTCTCGCATAGCACAATTACTCCTTAATTAATTATAAAAAAATAACTCTCCTTATTAAATGTTGAAAAAAATTTTAAGCACTGGGAGCAACAAAAAATTTAATCGCAGTTCTCTCATCACCATTTATTACAACATCTACAAAAGCAGGAATACAAACTAAATCAACTCCACTTGTTGCGGTATATCCCCTGGCAATGGCAATAGCCTTAATTGCCTGATTAACAGCACCTGCACCTATAGCCTGTAATTCAACCTTACCTTTTTCTCTAATGACCCCTGCTAATGCACCGGCAACTGCTTTTGGACTTGATTTTGAAGAAACCTTTAACAATTCCATCTAAAGCCTCCTATGTTTATAATACCAACAGTTATTCTTCTAATATTGTAAGTTTAATTACTTTATATTTTGTGTTATTTTTCGTTTTGTATGGATACATCCGGGGATAAAAATTAGACCTTAGTACACCTCCTTTAAATACCAATTATTCAGGGTTAAAATATTATATTTAAACACCTACTTCTTTCTATAAATTATTATAACAAATTTAGTGAACAAATGAAAAGTAGATTGCCTTTTCATATTTTAACAAAATTATAATTTAAAATTCTGTATTACCATCTTTATCTGTTGATATTGTTCAATATTTATTCTGGGAGAAAAATAAGGCATCAGAGCATCATTATGCCATAGAGGATCAACCGGCTCCTGCCATCTATATTCTTTTATAATCTCCTTCCACATTTTTGTCCCGGGAATCGGTGAGTATTTTGCCAGATATGGTCTAACGCCATTATCAAGGACTAATTCAACAGAATCAGTAATACTTTGTAAACTCTGTTCTGGTAAACCTATTAATAAATAAACTCGAATATTCTCGGGAGGAAATCCCTCTTTCAACAATATTTTAATTGACTTTATAAAAGAACTGTTGTCTATTTTATTACCCGTCTTCCTCTGCAACTCTGG
>JAQVGY010000091.1 GCA_028696495.1 Atribacterota bacterium | reverse complement strand
GCAGCCGTTCTATTATAAACAGATACAGAATAACCCTTATCTTCCATATTCAGAATTAAATTCTGGCCCATTACGCCTAATCCTATTAAGCCAATCTGAGATTTTTTCATTTAGTTTGCCCCTTTTTAATGTTCATTTTTTTGTTTTTTGTTTGTGTAAAATATTTTTAAAGCACTCTCTTCTGATAGCGCTTACCACTCTCATCGTTCATTCAGCCTCATCACTGCCTACTTACACTCCCGAAAAAGCACTAAATCCGCCATCAATAGGTAATACAATTCCGGTAACAAAACGAGCAGTATCGGATACTAACCAGATACATGCACCTATTAAATCTTCAGAGTCTCCAAATTTGCCCAGGGGGGTATGGGCAATAACCAGCTTCCCTCTCTCTGTTAATTGTCCATCCTCTGTAGTAAGCAGGAAACGGTTCTGTGTTGTAAGAAAAAATCCTGGTGCAAGAGCATTTACTCTGATTTTGTTACTGTATTCCTGGGCAAAGTGCACTGCAAGCCATTGAGTGAAATTACTGACTGCGGCCTTGGCTGCAGAATAACCGGGGATACGGGTCAGAGGACGAAAGGCATTCATGGAAGAGATGTTAATGATGGTTCCCCCATTTTCATTTTTTACCATCTCTTTACCAAATACCTGAGAAGGAAGAATCGCTCCGCCAAAAAGATTAAGACCGATAACCTTCTCCAGTGCATCTAATGGTAAATCAAAGAATGACAATTCTTCAGAGGTAGTTGCTTCTTTTTTATTACCACCGGCAGCATTAATCAATATGTCTATCTGTTCAAAATCTTTAAATATTTCATCTTTACAGGCTCTTATCTTATCGATATCCATTACATTTAAATAGTATCCCTTGGCTTCAATCCCCTCTTCAGCCATACTATCTATTAATTGATTTGTATCAACAATATCTGCAATCAAAACTCTGGCACCAGCATGTCCTAACCCTCTAGCTATTACCGAACCAAGTATTCCTGCTCCTCCAGTGATTACAGCTGTTTTTCCTTTTAAACTAAATTTCTGCAATATGTCCTTCATATTATTGTTCCTCCTGTAGCTTTTCCGCTTTTTAAAATTTTTATTAAAGACTCAATAAATCCAAATGTCCTTTGATATGCTCCGCAACTGCCTGATAATGAGCTTTTTCATATGTAAACAAGGTCTGGTATATTCGGTCTTTGAATCTATATCGTCCTTCTTCGTCCCTTTCTCTTAAAATAGAACCATAGGTTATATGAATGAGTTGCCTGGCATTGTTATTTGAAAATAGTGTTACCAGTTCCTCATCCTTTAGTCTTTCTATATCCGGTATCTTCTTCAAATCAGTTGTGAGTTGATAAGAAAAGCGATCTCTTTCAAAACATGTTAAAGCAAAGTTGTGAATTTCTCTATATAAATCTGGCTGACAAAGAGAGACGGTTTTGGCTGCCTCCAGCCAGCTGGTCCCAGCAGTCTTAATATGAAAAAGATTGCCGGTTTCACTGGCAAAGATTGGATATACTGAAAATTTGTCACTTCCCGAGTGTAGTGATAATTTATAGCCACCTACATGTGAGACAATCTGGCAATGCAATTCTAACTCTTTCTTAAAAGTATTAATATCTCCTACATATTCAATACCTTTTTCCCAATCTCCAATAAAATGAGGAGCTAAATTCTGAAAACTAACACCCCGGTATTGCAATTCAGAGACAATCCAGAGATGTGCTAAAGGAGATGTGGGGCCAGGTGTTTCATCAATAGAGACTTCCAGCTCAAAGTCCTCTTTATTCTTTTCTTTTAAGAATTTATAAAATTTCACTATATATTTAATAGCTTCACCATATGTTAATACAATCTCTGCTAAACTATCCTGTCCAAAGCTCAATTTTTCTTTTCCTATGTTAAATTCCCTATCAAGGTATCTCTTTTCTATCTCGTGCCTCTCTGGTAATTCCTGGTATTTTTGCTTTAGCTCTGATTTACTATATTTAGCTATATCATTATTAATATAATCTGAAGGATCTAAAGTATAAAGTGTAAATCCACAATTAATTGCCTCCTGCAAATTATCTAAATCTTTGATATGGTCTGCATCAGAACCGAAAGGTCCTTCAAAACCCATCTCAAAACATCCCCAGATTGCATTATCCATTACTCTTTGCAAACTGCTTTCTGTTCTAGTTATTTCTCTGGTCGATAATTGAGCAAGAATAGGAAAAATATTTTTCCCTTTAAAAGCCTGGATATGAGCCGGGGTAGCAATTCCCAATCGATCTCCAGTACCAAAAGAAGGTTCAGGGAACTTTTTACTACAAGTCGGTTTAAGATATTTAAAAATGAGCTGTAATTGGGATAAATTTTCATGTGTCATGTGACATATCTTAAATAATAAATCCAATTCACCATCACTAATTTTCTTTTCTTTCTTGGTACTAAAATTTAATCTCTGTAAATCTGCAGGCTTTCCTGCCACAGCCAGGTATTTTTTTTCTTTATCTTTGAGCAGGAAGAAATAACAATTATCCCTTTCTTTTACAGATAAAGGATAAACATCATATTGTTGGTTGAATGTTTTTATAAATAAATCTATAGCTTTTTGCCTCATTATTATTCTCCCTTATTCACGAATTTTTTTACTAATTCTATAAGTATTATTATAAATTTTGTAAATTGAATATCCTGAGTTGATTATCTACCATCAATCCTTTGGCAGCTATAAAAGCTCCCTCTTTAGAAATTGCCCCAATAGACCATAATTTTCCCAGGACTCTGCAAATAATACGGTCAAATACTTCAAAACGACTTCCTTCTGACAAAATTTTCCTTCCATCACAAACTGGACCGGCACTGGAAGACCAGAGTGAGGCAGAAATAAGATGGTATAAATATTGTTCCATATTGTAGATATTGTCATTTTGCCACCAGGGAAAACCGGTATGAACATTGGGGAAAGCCCTCTCCAGCATGAGATTAGTATGAAAAAAAGTCTGGTTCATGGGGTATAAAACCAGGCGTCCCTCCTCTTTGGTTCTCCCACTAAAGAATTTAGAGAGAAGCGGCAGAATATTATCTACAACATTGGTATGCTCTGCAGCAACATCTCCTCCCACACCTGTACCCCAATTGTCATATAAATATTGATTGGCATTCCTTATCGCCCCATAATGAACTTGAGTTACCATTCCCCTATCCTGGTTCATAGCACAAAACTGATGCATTAAATAAGAAATGAATTCTTTTGTTTCCTGAGAATTAATTTTATAGTTTTTTCTTTTTTCATATGCTTCATTAAAGATCTGTTCAGCCTTTTTCTCATCTACTTCCAAACCATAAGGCTCCAGTAAGCCATGGTCACTAGCGGGGGCCCCCATCCTGGCAAAAAAAGAATGCCTTTCCCTTAATCCTGCTATCAGCCCTTTTAGTGTAACATCCTGTTCGGTAAGCTGACAGAGCCGTTCAACATTGGCTTTCCAATTTGAATCAAATATATTACAATAGGCATCTGGGCGAAAGGTGGGAAGGAATCTTATCCAGGATATGTTCGCTGCCTTTTTATGGTATTGTAAATCATCACACGGGTCATCTGTAGTACAAATTAGCCTGGCATTTACTCTTTTTAAAATATTCAAAGGTAAGAATGAT
>JAQVGY010000090.1 GCA_028696495.1 Atribacterota bacterium | reverse complement strand
AATAAAAGGACCGGAATAATAAAAAACAGTACCTTGTCTGAATAAATAACCCATAATATAGAGGAAGAAGAAATAAGGAAACCCGAGAATGTACTACCTGAATCCCCCAGGAATATTTGTGCTGGAAAAAAATTGTAACGAAAAAATGCAATAATACTTCCTAAAAGTGCGGCATTAAGAAGATTATAAGTCTGATAACCATCATCAACAAAAAAACCTAATATTAGCAGGACAGATAGGGCTATAATAGAGATACCTGATGCCAGGCCATCTAACCCATCAATTAGATTTATTGAATTTGTAACACCAACAATCCAGAACAACAATATCGGATATAGCAGATATCCCCCGATATTAAGAAAGGAAAGTTTTTGCCATATAAACTGATTAATTACATTACTGTGAAAAATAATGAATAATAGAGCCGGTATTATTTGAATAAAAAATTTATTCAAAGGTTTCAAATCAGTAATATCGTCTATAATCCCTAATAATAATATAATAATACTACCGGCTATTAAAACCTGTATTTCTTTCTGGAAGGGAACAAAAAATAGAGCACTAAATAAAAAACCAAAAAAAATTACTATTCCCCCCAAATTGGGAATAGCATCATTATGTATTTTACGATATCCCGGTTTATCTACCAGATTCTGTTTTTTTCCTAAGCGGGCTATAAATGGTGTAATAATATATGAAATAAAAAATGCTATAAGTGCTGCACCAATAAAAAGCACAGAGAACTTTCCCCTCCTTTTTCTATAAATATTTTTAGAAAACCCTTATTGCCAATTTGTATTATTTTATTAAATATTCTTTTATATTTATCTTAAAAAAACGTTAAAAGGATACCATTTTTTGAAAAAAATCATCTGCCTCCAAAGAAAAGCTTTTCAGCATTATCATGGTAAATCATCCTTAATGTTTCATCATCAAGGTTTAAACCTCTATAAACTCTTGAAATATCAATATTCTTGCGAGCATCTCTGGACATCATATCGTATATACTGCGCGGCAGTGCAAACTCATCACTTTCAAGGAAATCCATATAAGCAAGGTGGACATCATCTATGTAAGCCCTGTTCTTTGCTTTGAAGGTAGTAATAACCATATCGGTTCCATAGGTTATTCTGTCCCTGTAATTGACCATAAAATCACGAAAAGCAATATAATTATTGGAAATTCTTCCAAATCCTGAGACTAAGAAATCAGGGTGACCAAAGCTAATATCAAGGTATAGCTGAGGATATTCTTGCATAAATCGGACTAAACGGTTCAAATTATTTGTTGAAAGCATAAAATGTGGCGCAATAATCGTTAATTGTGGAAATTCTTTCAAGATTTGTTCAAATTCAGTTGCAAAACGACCGATATTAATATGATAAAGTATGGGTATATGTTCTTTTTCACAATAGGCATATACTTCCATCATTCCAGGGTCAGTCAGAGGCATCTTAAAAAATAAATCGTAAAAACTTCCATGTCCGTTATATAATTTTACTCCTGCTGCCCCTTTTTCAATATATTTTTGTAATTTTTCCATTTTGTTTTCATCTCTCGGGTCAAGGGTAACTAATGCAGCAAACTCATCCGGATATTCCTGGCTTGATTTAGTAATAAAATCATTATTTTCATCATATCCCTTAAAACCATAACCTGTACTTAAATAAATAGTAAAATCCGAGGTCCCTAATAATACCATTTTTTTAACCTGACAATCTTTCATAGCTTGCCGAATCAAAGGTAAATTTTTTTCACTTTGCACATGTTCATGTGCATTTATAATATCAAAACCAATTCTTCTCTCTTTAATTTCACCCGGAATACCGGCAATTTGAGGAGAAGGGCGATCATCTATCCATGAAGTTGGCAATAAACCTCTCTGTTTCAAGCCAATAAATAATAATACCACGATAACAATAGTGCTAACTGTATAGAAAACAATATCAAACCAATTTTTTTTATTTCTACTATTTCTATCACTTATATTTTTCTTTTTTGCCAAAAAATGTTCCTCCTTATCTATCTAAAAACCTTTTTTATTATAACCGATTCATAACACAATTTCCAAAATATTGTTTATTTATTGTAACAGTTTTAAAAAAAAGATATAATCAAAAGGTAGTATCAATAGGTGAAATTATGTCTGGATGTAAAACCGTCTACAAAAAAAGTCTTTTTTTGTTCTCATTATTAATTATTCTATTAATAAATGCTTTTTTGCCACAACATCTTATGCTCATTTCTCATGCCAGAGACTATGACCATAATATTGTATGGAATGTTTTAGAAAGTCAGTATTGTTCCATAATATTCCCCATCAAAATATTTGACAATAGTTCAGCTCAATATAAGCAGATTGCTACCCATATCGCTCAAATTGTTGACCAGATTTGTCCTCCAATAGCTTTACAATTTGGAGAATCTTCACCCTTAAATAAAAAATTTACCATCATTTTGGAGGATTTCAGTGATTCTACATATGGGTTTGCCACAACTATACCCCATCCCCTTATTCGTATTAATTTAACTGCTCCTGGATTTAATATTTTCGATACTAAATTTGACAGCTGGCTCAAAATTCTGATTGCACATGAATATACTCATTTAGCACATTTTGGCATGACCGATAAATTTACAACTTTTCTACGCCTTTTTTTAGGTCAAATCATCACTCCCAATGCTTTACAGCCACTCTGGTCTATCGAAGGATTAGCCATATACAATGAGAGTAAATATACCACTGGAGGAAGACTCGACGATAGTAGATATGAGATGTATCTTAGAACAGATTTTTTAGAAGACCGGCTAAAGAGTCTTGAGCAAATAGAAGAAGGATACCTGATATCCTGGCCAGGTGGAAATGCTCCATATATTTACGGGCAATCTTTGATTCATTTTATTAACAATGAGTACGGGGAAGAAAAGTTAATTGAAATTAGTAAACATTTTTCTTCATTCCCCTTGCTGGGAATGAATTGGAGTTTAAAAAAGGTTTTAGGAATTGATATAGAGGAACTCTTTCAAAAGTGGAAGAATGAAAAAAAGAAACATTTTGAATTACAAATAGAACAAATTACAAATTATAATAACATTACCGAATCTCAGCAAATTACCAAACATCACTATTGGGTTGCTAACCCATTATGGTTACAACAGGATAAAGAAAACCAAAATCCTCTTCTGATTTATAAGGTTTCTACACCACGGCTATATCCCTCTATCCGTAAGCATGATTTTAATACCAATACCGAAAGCATTCTAATAAAGAGAACTTGGGGACATGGCAGCTCATACAGCCTATCACCAGATAACCAATATTTACTCTATTCTAAACTAATTCAATACTACCAGTATTATTATTACGACCTATTTTTGTATAATTTGAAAACAAACAAGCAATTTCAGGTTACGGAAAAAATGAGAATCAAAGACCCTGCCTGGCACCCCGACCCGTTTGCGGGAAAGGTAGTTGCAGTGGTTAATAATGCCGGGACCAATAATCTGGTATTATTCTCTTTTGATGATTTGGATAATTTAGAAAATAAATTATTTAACAATGAGTACATCTCTTTTTCTGACCTGACCTATTTAACCGATTTTAGGGATGGTACGCAAATTTCTCAACCGGTCTGGTCTCCCCAGGGTGATAAAATTGCCTTTTCTCTATGGCAT
>JAQVGY010000089.1 GCA_028696495.1 Atribacterota bacterium | reverse complement strand
TTATTTCCCTTAAGATATTAATGGAAAATAAAGAGATAAAGAGGTAATTATGAAAAAAAAGCTTGCCTTTAACTCCGTGATATTTGACCTGGATGGTGTAGTAACCAGAACTGCAACAATACACGCCCACTCCTGGAAACAAGTCTTTGATGAATACCTCAAATTAAGAGAAAAAAGGGATGGGGAACCATTTCATGAATTCACTTACCAGAGGGACTACCTCATCTATGTTGATGGAAAACCTCGTTACAAAGGAGTACAGAACTTTCTGGAATCACGAAATATCCACCTGCCCTTCGGCAATCCTGATGACTCACCTGATAAAGAAACAATTTGTGGAATAGGTAATAAAAAAAATAAATTATTTGATAAATTATTACAGGAGGAAGGAGCAGAGGTTTTTGATTCCACTGTAAGTCTTATAAATGATTTGAAAAATAATGGGATACGAGTGGGAGTCGCCTCTTCTTCTAAAAATTGTCTTGCAGTCTTAAAATCAGCTCATCTTGAACATTTATTTGAAACGAGAGTAGATGGAATTATATCTCAAAAATTGAATCTCAAAGGTAAGCCAGAAGGAGATATTTTTGTAACCGCTGCCAGAAATCTGGACAGTCTCCCCGAAAATTCTGTAGTAGTGGAAGATGCTTCCTCCGGGGTTGAAGCTGGAAGAAACGGGGGATTTGGTTTAGTCCTGGGGGTAGCCAGAGAGAATAATGAAAAGGAATTAGCCAAACATGGTGCAGATTTAGTGGTAACCGATTTATCAGAGATTAATGTTGATTTGATAAATGACTGGTTTTTAAGAAAACCGAAAGACTTCTTCTTATCTTTTGAAGATTTAAAGAAAGCACCAGAAATATTTCCTGCAGAACATCTTAACGGTAAAAAAATCCTCATCAATCCTTATTATAGGCGTTCTGGTAAATCAATTATTGATATTAAGCAAAAGATGACCTTCTTTTTAGATTATGATGGAACTTTAACACCTATTGTTGAAAGTCCAGAATTAGCTATTCTGTCCCCTGATATGAAAAAGATAGTAGAAGATTTAGCCACTATTCATACTGTGGCAATTGTTAGCGGCAGGTTGAGAGAAGATGTTCAAAATCTGGTTGGCATAAAAGGCATTTTTTATGCTGGCAGCCATGGTTTTGATATAGAAGGTCCAGGCGGGTTCAGTATGATACACCAGCAAGCCAAAAAAACAATCCCTTTGATTTCTTTAATTATAGAGCAGTTGAAAGAGAGATTGAATAATATAAACGGGGTCCTGATTGAAGAGAAAAGATTTAGTGTGGCAGTACACTATCGTAAGGTGAAACAGTTAACTGATTTATCTTTTATCGAAGAGACCGTTAATGATACGGTTCAGGAATATGCTCAGATGAGAATATTACATGGTAAAAAAGTTTTCGAAATTCTTCCAGATATAGACTGGGATAAAGGCAAGGCAGTCAGGTGGATAATGAAAGCCCTTGGTTTAAACTGGAATTCAACATCGGTTTTTTACATTGGAGATGACACCACTGATGAAAATGCTTTTAGAACCATAATAACCAGAGGTACTGCAATTATAGTCTCAGATGATATATCAAAAATCTCTACGGCTGATTTTCAGCTACAATCACCAGAAAAGGTAAAAGATTTCTTTGAACAAGTTCTGGCAATTTCTAAAAAATAACAGTAATAACCATAGTTCTTCTCCCTGGGCTTTAGAATATTTTAAATTTGAACCGGGTCAGGAGAAGCTCAGAGAGGCATTATGCACCCTGGGCAATGGGTATTTGGGTACCAGAGGTGCTTTTAATGAAGTTGCCGCTTCTCGAATACACTATCCGGGAACTTACCTGGCAGGAGTATATAATAAATTAGAAAGTGATATTGCCGGAAAGACTATCAGCAATGAAGACCTGGTAAATTGTCCCAACTGGTTGTCTTTGACTTTCAAAACTGCTAAGAGCCATGAATGGTTCATACCATCTGCTAACCACATTATCTCCTATTATCAAAAATTAGATCTGAAAGAAGCCTGCTTAATCAGGAATTATAGAATTCAGGAAGACTCAGGGGAAATTACCACCATAGAAACTCGCCGAATAACACATATGGGTAATAAACATATAGTTGCACAGGAATATACTATCATTCCTGAAAATTATGATGGTGAACTTACTATTCGTTCCGCTATTGATGGTAATATTGAGAATAAAGGAGTAGAAAGATATAGTGAGCTAAATTCGCTTCATCTTAGTACAGGAACGACAGGGAATTTCTCTGAAAATGGCATTTATTTAACAGCTGTTACCAACCAATCAAAGATAGAGATAGCTATGGCTTCTACCACACGTATATTAAATAATTGGAAAGAAATAAAGCCGATATCTATCAATACTAAAAAAGAAAAAAAGATTATCTCTCAAGAGTTTAAAATAAGGGTAAAAAGAAAAGAAAAATATGTAATAGAAAAAGTTGTAGCGATTTATACCTCCCAGGATAAAGAGACCGAGGACCCTTTAAAAGATGCTATTGCTCTGGTAAAAAAGAGCCCCGATTTTTCATCACTCTTCGATTCCCATAGAGAAGCCTGGTCTAATCTATGGGATTTGTTTGATGTAGAAACAAAAGGACATACCTTTTCACAAAAGGCCTTAAGGTTACATATTTTTCATCTACTGCAAACCGCATCTACACATAATTTTGAATTAGATGTAGGAATACCAGCCAGAGGCCTCTCTGGCGAGGCTTACCGTGGACACATCTTCTGGGATGAGATATTTATTCTTCCACTTTATAATTTCCGTTTACCGGAGATAACTGAATCTACCCTGCTCTATCGGTATCACAGATTGGAGCAGGCACGGAAATATGCCAGAGAAAATGGTTATCAGGGGGCAATGTTTCCCTGGCAGAGCAGCTCCACAGGAGAAGAGGAGACACAGATTATACACCTTAACCCTAAATCAGGTAAATGGGGGCCGGATTACAGCCGAAACCAGAGGCATGTCTCTTTTGCCATAGCTTATTGTATCTGGGAACACTGGAGGATAGCACAGGATTGCGATTTTATGCTAAATTATGGAGCTGAACTGTTCCTCTCCATTGCTCAGTTTGCAGCCAGTTTATCCTACTTTGATCCTGAAGACCAGAGATACCATACTAAAGGATTAATGGGGCCAGATGAGTTTCACGAGAGACTTCCCGGGGCAATTGAAGCAGGTTTTAAAGATAATGCCTATAGCAATATCTTGATTGTGTGGACATTACAGCGGGCACTGGAAATACTTTCATCAATACTTCCCGCAAAGCAGAAAGAATCTATACTTAAAAAATTGAAGATAGCAGATGGCGAACTGGAAACCTGGTCAGAGATTACCAGAAAGATGAACATAATAGTGGATAAACAAGGAATTATCAGCCAGTTTGATGGTTATTTTTCTCTGCAAGAACTAAACTGGAAGGCTTACAAGAAGAAATATGGCAATATTCAGAGGATGGACCGTATCTTAAAAGCTGAAGGAAAATCTACCAATGATTACAAGGTTGCCAAACAAGCCGATACCCTTATGCTCCCCTATTTGTTTTCTCCATCAGAATTGGAAAGTATTTTTCATCAACTGGGATACCAGTTTAATAAAAAGATTTTAAAAAATAATTATGATTATTATGTTCAAAGAACGTCCCATGGCTCTACCTTAAGTAAAGTGGTCCATTGTTATTTATCTGACATTTTAGGAAAATCGAGACAATCCTGGAAATGGTATTGTGA
>JAQVGY010000088.1 GCA_028696495.1 Atribacterota bacterium | reverse complement strand
ATAGATTAATAACATAAAAATATATTAGCAAGGAGATTCTCTATGTGTAGAACAAGTAATACAAACTATATTTTATTTATTGGTGTTTTTACAATTATATCGTTATTTTTTATTTTTTATCACACTGGAGCAGCACTTGATTTTTCCGAAAAATTAGTATACCAGGGTTCTTATTCTCTAGAGCAAGAAAAATTTAATCATACTATCACACTAAAGATTGACTATTTACAGGAGATTTCCAATGACCTTTATTTTCAAGGAGATTTAATAATTCGGGCCAGCAATAAAGATTATTCCAAGCCTTTTATTATCGGACCCAATGAATTTTATCTCAGTGCTTATGATATAGTGGATAATTTAGATCTTAAAGTGGGGCAAATTATCACCAGGTGGGGAGCTGCTGACTTTTTTAGCCCTCTGGATAACTTCAACCCCGCACCTCCCGAATTATCTCTAACCAATAATCAAGGGAAAATCGGGGCATTGGGTATTAATGCTACATACTATATAAATAGCCTTACCTATCTGCAGGCTGTCTTGTTACCAAGACTGGAGGTATCTCCCTATCCGGATGAGTATTTAGAGGATACCTACCTGGCACAGTTTGGACCCCTTTATCAGAATCAGGGTATCAATATTGATGGAGTAGAACTTAGCTATCTGCCAGCCAGAGAGCCTATCTGGGGAATACAGCTAAACCATACCTTCCCATCTTTTGATGCAGGTATCAGTTACTATCGAGGGTATTACATGGACCCTTTCCCTGCTAATTTGAATATAGCTTTAAATCCTTCGGGAAATATTATGGAAGTAACCATGGGCTATCCTGCCAGGCAGGTGCTTGGATTTGAATTCCAGGGCAACTTCCCCGGTATTGAAGGTGCCACCTTAAGGGGAGATTTAGCTTATATTATCCCCGAGGTCTGGGCATTTCAAGGGGAAAAAATACTGGAAAAACCTTATTTAAAAACAATTATAAGTGCAGACTATACGACTGACTCCAATATTTACTTAAATGGTGGATTTATTTACGGACTTCCCTTTGAAAGGGGGGAACAGTGCTCGCCATATCTTTATCTTAATGCCAGCAAAGAGTTTACAAACTCTGATTTCAGCCCATTTTATGTTGGAATTTTGAGTTTAAAGGACAGAAGCATGGGTAATGTTGTGGGAATAGATTATCAGGTAAGTAAGAATGTACAGGCTTCATTATCCTATGTCTTTGTATTAGGTGACACTAATTCTAAACTGGGTTTATTAAAACCCTCCCAGGGATTTTATTTTTCTTTAGAATGGTTATTTTAAAATACTAAATTTAACCTCATAGTTAAAAATAAATATTAAAAATAAATAATCTAAAAAGCATTATTCCTTTACCGGAATAATGCTTTTTCCTATTTTAAACCCTTTTCCTAGATAATTTCCCATGCTGTAGTATTCCCTGGATCCCGGGGTATAGAAAATGGGATTAAGCTTGCCTGTATCTATATTGCCCTGCTTATCAAGCAGATATTCTTCTGCCTTGACATCCATAATCTCCCCAATAAATTCAGTATGCAGTCCAATTTCAATAGTATGAATTACCTTACACTCTATAACCATGGGAAATTCCAGACCAAAGGGGGCATTCACAATATCACTTTTAATGGGGGTAATGCCTGTTTCCTCAAATTTATCGTATTCACAGCCTGACACAATACCATAAAAATCCGCTTCTTTTACTCTATCCCCAAAGAGAATATTTACTGTGAAGGCTTTGTTTAGAATTATATTACTATAAGAATAGGTAGCTTTTCTTAAAGAAATATTGATACAGGGAGGAGCAGAGCAGCATATTCCGCCCCAGGCACAAGCCATCAGATTTGGTTTCCCCTTCTGGTCATAACTGCCTATAATTAATAATGGAACAGCAGCCATTAATGTTTTTGCCCCCATTGATTTTTTCATCGATATCCTCCTCTTTTTTTTTAAAATAAGAACTATGTAAAAAAATAAAATTAAAAAACTATCTTAATTTTAATACGCCTCTTATTTTACCAGAACAATTAATCTTTTTCTATCACAATCAATCCTGTTGTGTTATAATGTTTGTTGTTGTTTTAGAACACCAGCGGTTTTAACAATTAAAAGTTATAAAATATAAAACAAGCATTTATTAAAAGTATCCTGACAATCTTGCCAGGTGAAATTTATAAGAATTTAAGATAGAATAACCTGATTTTAAAGAGGATTCAGGGAGAAATGCTTCCCTGTTCATTTTAGTTGTGTTAAAGGAGCAGATAATTGCCAAACAATAAGGATATCCACTACATTTCTTTAAATGATAAAGACATTTTTCTAATCGGTACTGCACATATATCTCGAGCAAGTGCAGAAACGGTAAAGAATTTCATTATTGAGGAAAAGCCCGATTCTGTTTGTGTTGAATTATGCCAGTCACGTTATCAATCTATTACCGATCCAGAAAAATGGAAAAATATGGATATAATTACCATTATTAAACAAAAAAAAGCGCTTCTATTGCTGGTAAACTTAATACTTTCTGCCTTTCAAAAAAGGTTAGCCCGACAGTTAGGGCTCAATCCGGGACAGGAAATGATTGAAGCAATAAAGGCGGCTCAAGAAAATAATATCAATCTGGTATTAGCAGACCGTGATATTCAGATAACCTTTGCCAGGATATGGAAGAAACTGGGCTTTTTTGGTAAATTCAGACTATTATTTATGTTATTGCTGAGCATATTTAGCCAGGAGGATATTTCAGAAGAAGAAATTGAGAGGCTTAAATCTGAAGATGTGCTTACCGCTGCCTTAAATGATCTGGCTGTTTCTTTCCCTCGACTAAAAAGCTCTCTTATCGACGAGCGTGACCAGTATCTGGCAGAGAAAATAAAAAACGCACCCGGTAAAAAAATAGTAGCCGTGGTTGGTGCCGGGCATATACCTGGAATTAAAACAGAGATATATAAAGAACATGATTTAAATTCATTAACATACGTTCCAAAGAGTGCAAACTGGGTAAAATGGGTCTTATGGGCAATACCAATTGCCATTATTGTAATGATAATTTCTACATTCAGAGTTTCTACCATCAGTGGAGTAAATCAAATCTTACAGTGGCTTATCTGGAATGGCTCTTTAGCTGCCCTGGGTGCCCTTATTACTGCCGCACATCCCCTTTCTATTCTAACCGCATTTCTGGCAGCTCCCATCACCTCTTTAAATCCATTACTGGCAGCGGGCTGGTTTGCCGGTATTGTGGAGGCAATAGTTAGAAAGCCAAGGGTAGAAGATTTTGAAGATCTCGGCAATATCACTACTTTTAGAGACTTCTTTCGCAATAGGGTCACCAAAATACTCTTAGTTGTTGCTTTAACCAATCTGGGCAGTTCCTTTGGTACCTTCATAGGTGGTGCTAAAATAATCCAGATATTTGTTGATACAATTTCTTCTTAATTTTTAACTTTTTTTAAATAATTTACTTATAGAACTGCTGCTGGATATTCAACCTAAAAAAATTATGCCTAAATTAAAAAAGGGGGATTTTACTCCCCCTTTTTTTCTGCACTTCTTCTTAATTTGTTTCGATGGTTATTTCTTTTGGTTTTTCTTCTGGTTTCTTGGGTAAGGAGATTTCCAGTATCCCATTTTTATAATTTGCTTTAATATTGTCTTTATCTATTCCTACAGGCAAAGAAATACTTCTGGAAAACTTACCATAAACCCTTTCACAGCAGTAATAGTCTTCTTTTTTTACATCTTTGTCTTTTTCGATTTCTCCTTCTATAGTTAGAC
>JAQVGY010000087.1 GCA_028696495.1 Atribacterota bacterium | reverse complement strand
GGGTTTTGAAGACCTTCAAAATAACAGAGAGTGGGAATTTTGATGCCAACTTTTTTTGCGGCATCCAATATAGTCGTTCCTTCCTCTACTTCTAACGGAATATTGTTTATTTCGCATTTTATTTGCATATGTTACTCCAAATTTATTTCCTTTTTTATGGTCTTTTTATCTATTTTAAGTACAATTAGATAGCTTCTTCTAATATAAGTATCTTTTTCTATAAACTTTAATTATTCAAATTGGCTAAAGCATTTTATATAATGCTTAAACTATGGTGGTGTTTTTTCCTGTCCTGGATAAACTGGCAGAATGGGTAATCTATCATATAAAGGTCAGAAATTTAAAATTTTTCAGGGATAATTTAGATTTGACTATATAATAAGGTTCAGCAAATTCGAGGTAATAAAGACACGTACTCCCTCCTTTCCAAATATGGGAGGCATGGAAATTTCTAACCATACCCTCGAGATTTTTACATCTACCGGTTGCCTGCCATGGATGGCTCTTTAGACAGGACAACTCGAAGAGATAATAATTTTAATATTGTTTTCTGTTAAATTAACATAAAATTAAAAATAAATCAAGGAAAAGATTGGGAACTGACTCCACATTCTATTCGTGCTATGGCTTGACTTTTAATTACATATTTCTTAGAATGATAAAGGCTCAATCCTCATATCTGCATATCTGCAAGATTGAGAAGGCACTTTAAAATAGCATAATGCATTGAAGGTAAATTACCTTTTTTATTTAATTTCGACTCCATATTTCTAAAGTTTGAACAGACTATGGATATGGAGCGATAGGGTATATTGGGAAACTGGTATACCTCCCATTATGGAAAGAAATTAAAGACGTAAATACATGTTCATTTCAGGACTTCCTTAATGGGGAGTCCTTTTTTATTTAACCCATATTATATATATTAAAAGAGTTTCCGGTTAAATAAAAAGGAAAAGCAAACCAAAACCCCACATATGTCTGTTATTAAATATTCAGGCATTTAATTGAAAGGGAGTGATAGATAGGTCAAATATTCTCTCATTTTAAATAAGGCATTTCTTAATTAAAAAAATAAAAATGGAGGAATTAGAATTAATGTTAAAAGGTAGAATATTGAAATATTTTCTTACTACAATCCTTACCCTATCTTTGGTAGGTGCATTGATGATGAGTGTTGCAGCTGATGAATCATTAAAAGGTGAAGTGATTGTCTACCATGCCGGCAGTTTAACCGTCCCGGTAGACAATATTATAAAGGCTTTTAATGAGATATACCCCAATGTTGAAGTTAAAACAGAGGCCGGAGGCAGTGTTGCCCTGGCAAGACAGATAGCCGAACTGGGTAAAAAGGTAGATGTTATGATGTCTGCAGACTATACTGTAATAGATAATCTCCTCATCCCCGACCATGCAGCATGGAACACCGTTTTTGCAGTAAATTCACTGGTAATAATGTATACTGACAGCAGTAGATATGCAGATGAGATTACTCCGGAAAACTGGTACGAAGTTCTGCTCCGTGATGGGGTACAATTTGGACATAGTGAACCAGAACAGGATCCCTGTGGTTACCGTTCCGTATTGTTATTCCAATTAGCCGAAAATCATTATCAGATAGAGGGATTGAATCAGGATATTATCGCTCATATTCCTCAGAAGAATATTCGTCCCAAATCTGTTGAGCTGATTGCCCTGCTTGAGACCGGTGCTCTTGATTATGCCTTTGAATATGAATCTGTTGCCCTTCAACACCAGGCTATGGATGAGCGTTTTAAATTTGTCAAATTACCAGATGCTATCAATTTGAGTTCTCTGGCCTATGCCGATGATTATGCCAAGGCGACTATTGAGCTTGCCGGAGCAGAGCCAGGCACAAAGATTGTTACCAGAGGTGAGCCGATTGTCTTTAGCCTGACCATGCCCTTTAGCGGAGTCAACAGAGAAAATGCCATTGCCTTTTTAAGATTCCTATTAGATACTGACAAGGGTTTAAGAATATTGAATGAAGATGGGCAGCCTTTGATAGATGTCGAAGCATTCAGCGGCAGGGAAAACATACCGGCAGAGCTGGCTGATTTAATTAAATAATTAAGTAAGGAAAGAGTCCGAGGTCAAAGATTGATATCCTACTCCTATATTAATTGTATTTACTTCGGACTCTGCTGATGTTATAAATAGTTTAATATTTATTTAGCCAGAAGATTAGGAGAGGATACTTTTGCAAAAACGTTTTGAACTGATTTATATTATTGCCGCGATAACCGGTTTTATAATCTTATTTTTTAATATCTTTCCAATTCTAAATACATTTTACTGGACTGATCTTGATACAATAAAAAAAACTCTGTTTGATAAAGAAGTCCTTACCAGTATCTGGTTAAGTGTGAAATGTGCCTCTATCACCACCATTATTGCTTTTTTCCTTGGCATTCCTCTGGCTTATTATTTAGCACGACATGAATTCAAGCTTAAAAATTTAATTGAAAGCCTTGTTGATATTCCGATGGCCATACCCCATACCGTTGCCGGTATCTGTCTCTTAACAGTATTGAGTCCACGCAGTACGGTTGGACATTTTTTAGAAGAACATAACATAGAAACGCTGGGTACAGAAATTGGGATTATTCTTGCCATGCTTTTTGTCAGCATGCCCCTTTTAGTTGATTCGGCAAGAGATGCCTTTAAGTGGGTTCCTACCAGGATGGAAAATGTTTCCCGTAGTTTAGGAGCAACCCAGATGCAGACTTTTTTAGGAGTAACTTTTGTTCTTTCCTGGAGAGGTATCTTAAGCGGTATGATTGTTACCTGGGCAAGGGCAATCAGTGAATTCGGGGCAGTTATCATTTTGGCATACCATCCTATGACAGCACCTACTATGATTTACGAGAGATTTACCACCTATGGAATGAAATATGCTGTTCCCGCAAATATTATTCTGATTGCCATCAGTATTATCATATTTGTGGTTTTACGCCTGGTGTCGCTGGGAGGAAAGGAAAAACATGATATTCGTTAAAGACCTTAATATAAAATTGGGAATATTTCAGATAAAAAATCTTCAATTAAAGGTAAAAAAGGGTGAATTTCTTGTCCTTTTGGGGCCTACTGCCGCAGGTAAAAGCGTTGTTTTGGAGGCCATTGCAGGATTGGTACCCATTCAAAGCGGTAAAATAATGGTTAATAACCGTGATATTACACACCTGAAACCTGAACATAGAAATATTTCTATCTGTTATCAAGATTATAACCTTTTCCCACATATGAATGTTCAGGATAATATCAGATACGGGCTGCGCTTTAAGAAAGACCGTAACAATCCCAAATATGAAAAGAATTTTAAAGAATTGGTGAAATTGTTGAAGATAGGAGATATTCTGAAGCGATTGCCTCTTAATTTAAGTGGAGGTGAACAGCAGAGGGTCTCTCTGGCTCGTGGATTAATAGGTAATCCAGATGTTCTGTTATTGGATGAGCCATTATCTGCCCTGGACCCCAACATTAAGACCACCATTCAGGAAGAGTTAAAAAACATTCACCAAACTCTACATACCACCATCATCATGGTTACTCATGATTTTGTTGAGGCCAATTACCTGGCAGAACGGGTTGCCATTATTAATGAAGGGGAGATAGTAGAACAGGGCTATTCGGAGGAAATATTCCAGAAACCAGGTTCAATTTTTGCAGCCCGCTTTATGGGAATAAAAAATATTTTCTGGATTGAAAATCCAGAGGAATTATCCTACTTTGGTTTAGAAAAACCTTCCTATATTGGAATACGACCTGAAAATATCTATATCTCGCAAGAGA
>JAQVGY010000086.1 GCA_028696495.1 Atribacterota bacterium | reverse complement strand
GAAGTTTTAGAACTAATGAGTATGCATGACTGTATTGATGTTATGAAAGATGCATTAATAAAGCTGTCTAACGGGGAAGTTAATCAATATCTAAGGACTGCCATAAATCTACCCAATGGGAATATTTTAGGTTTTATGCCCTGTTATTCTGGCAAAAGTGGCTATTTTGGTACAAAAGTAATTACCGTTTATAAAACAAATATAGGTAGTGGGCATCCATCCCATCAGGGTATGATTCTGCTTTTTGATGCAAAATATGGTTATGTAAAAGCTTTTATAGAGGCATCAGCTATAACTAAAATACGGACCGCGGCTGTGAGTGCCGTAGCAACAGAGCTGCTTTCCTCAGATGAATCTGCCATCCTTGCCATTTTAGGTGCGGGAGAACAGGCAAGAGCGCATCTGGAAGCAATGTTGTTGGTAAGAGATTTTAAAGAGGTTAGAGTATGGGATATCAATAAGGAATACTCTCATCTATTTGTTCAAAAAATGAGAAAACAATATGATGTGGATATCATTGAAGCTGAAACTGTTGAAGAGGCTGTAAGTAATGCTGATGTGATTTGTACTGTTACAGCTTCTAGAAGGCCTGTATTGGAAGGAAGGTGGGTTAAACCAGGTGCTCATATAAATGCGGTTGGGGCATGCTCCCCGGATGCCAGGGAATTGGATTCAGAAATTGTATCAAAATCAAAATTATATGTTGATTTTGTAGAATCGACAATAAACGAGGCAGGAGATTTTTTAATACCGAAGCAAGAAGGTTTGATAGATAATCATCACATATTGGGAGAGATTGGCGATATATTGACTGATAAGATAGCCGGAAGAAGTAATAATATTGATATTACTATTTTTAAAGCATTGGGATTAGCTATCGAGGATATTGCAGCGGCATCCTATGTATACGAAAAGGCGATAAACGAAAATCGAGGTAAGGTTATTTAATCCCATTTGAAAAAATGGAAAAAAATTACTCAGTTACTAGGACTAGGACTGGGTTAGTATAGTATCTTCTGTTCCACAACTACAAACACATTCTTACTATAAAACTATAGAGCGGAAAGGCATATCACCACAAGAACTATTGCCAACCAAACCAACACACCAATAATATAGTTGTTTACTTCCTGCTAATCATGGGAATAAAAGGAAAGGAAAGTAATAGAATAGTTAATAATTATATAATATAACTGCCAATGCTATCTGTAGTTTAGTACAGTATAATCTTTCTTTTTCTCTCTATTATATTATTATCTATGGTCGCATTATATTATATTAGATATATTTATGTATATACAGGATGAGTTTTCACACAGTCTCGCGGTCCCCATTTTATAAAATAATCAAAAATATTAATTTTTAATTGACAAATTATTGATTACAGGTTGACATTTCCTAAAAAACCATTAATATATATAGCAATATAAGAAAATAAAAACTTAATTCTTTAGGAGTATACCTAGGGTTCCGTCTAATTTTATGAATTAGAGTCTGGACCAAGTGGTATAAAATACTATTTTTAGTATTACACCGTGGGTAAAAAAGACCCCAGCGGATAGGTCCTTTAGCTAAACAAAACTAAAAGATTTGTCTGCTGGGTTTTTTATTATACAAAACAAGAGAGAGGTGATATTTTTTCTGAGATGGTCAGTAAATCTACCATAAACAAAGATTTACTTATTATAATAAAATTTTATTGAAAGAAAGAAGGAAAAGAAAGAGGTTATAAATAATGTCTAAAAGAATTTTAATTTTAACTACTATAATTTCCCTTGTTTTTGGTCTTGCATTTAGCGGCATTATTTTTGCAGCTGACGACTCTTATTGGCAGGATCATAAAGAAGTATTAGATGAACTCCAAAGTGATGGCAAACCGCCAACCGTTATTCCTGTAGAATTGATACCTCAGGAAGATGAAGCTACCACTGCTCTGAGAGAAAGATTGAATGAGATAATTGATGAGTATGCCCCGAGAATTATTGAAATGAGCGATTGGTTATACCATAATCCGGAATCGGGCTATTATGAGTATAATTCTTCAAAAATGCTGGGCGGAGAACTAGAAAAGCAAGGCTTTGAAGTTACCTATGGGGTAGAGGGATTAGATGAAGGATACAACAGTGTAATAGAGGAAAGATTTGATGCCGCAGGGCTACCAACAGCTGTAATTGCAAAATATAAGGGAAAAACCGAGCACCCGGTTATCTGCTTTGTGTTTGAAGCCGATGCTCTTCGCGCTCCCACAAGAGAAAAAGGTGCTTTTCACGGCTGTCAGCATAATATGCAAGGCCCTACTGCAGTTGGAGCAGCTGTAAGTTTTGCTAAACTATTGGAAGAAAAAAATATTCCAGGTAGTGTATGGGCTGTTTTAACACCCGCTGAAGAGATACCCCCTCCAGATAAATCGGCTATGGCAAAAGCAGGAGTTTTCGATGGTGTTGATATAGCATTTTTCAGCCATGGGTTTGGCCCCACCTCTAAAAGAAATGAAGCCGGACTGGGTAACTGCTGTTACTTAATTGATGCTGCTTTATATGACTTCCATGGAAAAACTGCACATGGTTCTCGTGCCTGGAAAGGTGCTGACTCACTTGATGCCGCACGCCTTTTCCTTACTGCAATTGATATGTTAAGAGAGCATTCAGAACCAGAATTCAGAATGATGAGTGCTATTACAAAGACCGGAAATGCTCCTAACGTGGTTGATGATTATGTTCAAATCGACCATTGGAACAGAAATACAGATCCGGCTGGTCAGGCAGCTTTGCAGCATAAGGCTGAACAGATCGATCAGATTGCCCGAGGAGTGGCAATGGCTGCCTTTAACGAGGTTGATATCAGACACTATGCTTATTACTACAATGGTATTGAATATGGCTGGCTAAATGCCCTTATGTGGGAATATGTTCATGAATATGGAGATCCTGAGGCAATTTCAGAAGAACTTGGTAAACCTAGCGGATGGGCTGAATGTGGCTATCCCTCAGTTAATTTCCCTGGGATTCATGTTAAACCAGCAATTGCCGGTACACCAGAGGTTGCAGGACATAGTGATGAAAATGCTGATCTTACTATTTCTGAAAAAGGACATAGAGCTTTAGTCCAGACTGCTAAAATTGAAGGTGCAATGGCTTTACGGCTGGTTCTTGATCCCAAGTTACTTGCAACAGTTAAAGAAGAGCAAGCCAGATGGCAGGAATATGGTTTGGAAAAAGGCTTGATAACTGAAGATATGATAAGAAAATAATTTGTAATTTATTTAAATTTAAATCAAAGGGATCGGTATTTTTTATCCGGTCCCTTTGATTTTTTATGAAGATGTTTATGTATTGAAATGATTTATTTGTAATGAAAAAAGAAAGTTGATAAAATATAAAAATTTAAAAGAAACAGAAAGATGCACACATATAAGAATAAATTCAAAATAAAAAAACATACTTATACTCATATATTATTTTTTTTATTATTTATAATAATGTTTCTTCAATGGTTTAATTTATTATCAAAACATGTTTTAGGGAAAGGTTTTATAAGTGAAAATAAATTTGGTGGAGAACAAACAGATATTTCTGCAAAAATTATTTTAACTGAGGAAAGTCAGTTTTTAATTGTGGGAGAAACCAATTCAAAAGGTGCAGGAAATAGCGATGCCTGGATAATAAAGCTAAATGAACAGGGAGAGCTGTTATGGGACAAGACCTATGGTGGAAAAGAAAATGATGGAGCTTATTCCATTGTAGAGAGTGAAGATGGTGGCTATGTAATTTGTGGATATACCTGGTCTAAAGGTAATGGTCGTGATGACGGATGGGTATTCAAAATTGATAAAAATGGTAAATTATT
>JAQVGY010000085.1 GCA_028696495.1 Atribacterota bacterium | reverse complement strand
CATATTCTGCTTTTTTTGAAAATCAAGCTCTATTCTCTCCAGGATAACCTTGGTAAAAAGAGAAATTTTATCTTCAATAGCATCTGACATTAGTTTTTCTCACCTCAAATCTTGAGTCCTATGGATTCTCTAATGGTCCTGGATAATGTATCTGCAGGGCGCCTGCTCCCATGGCGGTCAGGAATCTCCACAATAATAGGAAGAGTTTTAGATGTCTTCATCTCATCTATTTCCGGCTGCACTCTTTCTGCCAACAATTCAGTAATGAGCAGGACTCCCAGATCCTTTTGCTCTTTAATTTTCTGCAATTCCTTTAATATCTCTTTTCTCTCATGTACTACTATTCCTTCAATTCCTGCCAGTCTCATTCCAGCCAGGGTATGAGTATTATCACTGATTAAAAATATTTTCATAACTGCCCTGCAATCCTTTAATCCTCTTTAATCCTTTGTTCCTTTAAAACTTTGGTTCTCTTATACTTTTCTATTCTCTATCGTAATTAAAATTCCAACTGTAATTGCGACCGTAATTGCAAGTTTGTATTCCTATAGTTCCCCCATCTTAATTACAATCTGCCCAAAATCATAATGGAAACAATCAGGCCATAAATAGCAATACCTTCCGCTAAACCTACGAATATAAGGGTTTTACCCAAAATATTGGGGTCTTCTGAAACAGCACCAAGTGCGGAAGACCCTACGGCACCCACAGCATAACCAGCACCTATGGTAGCCAATCCGGTAGAAATTGCTGCCGCCAAAAATCCCATTCCTGAAGAAGAGTCTGCTGCAGATTGGGCTCTGGCTATGTTGGGAATCAAGAAAAAGAGGAAACCCGCTACCAGAGCAAGGTAGGCTGCCACAGACCCCTTGACCAATCTTTTAATTCTGAGCATATTGCCCATATTACTGTTATCTTTCTTCAGGTTAAGATAAAAGCCTGACGCAATAGTTAAACCTGATATAGCCATTGCTATGAACAAAATTATGTACATACCATTTAACCCCCTGTGTTAGGATTGATAGTTTTCATAAAATTAATTTTCACGGGGACATATTCAATCCCATCTCCCCGATAATATTTTGTAAAGAGCTCATAATATTCCAAGCGCAAAGCTTGAATAAATACAATTAATGCCTCCAGTGTCAGGATAACAACATTCCCTATCACCAGGATTGTCCAATTACCCCAGGCGCTTTTCATCATTTTGGCTAAGGTCAGGAAGGCAATATAGAGTCCCACATGGTTTAAGGCAAAGGCACCTACCCGTAGAAAGGAGATAGTGTTGGAAAGCATGGAGAGCAGCATCTCTATTAGACCAAAGCCCTCTTCTATATAATCATTGGCTGACAATTTTCTGAAAGACTTATCTCTATCACTATGGAATAATCTGGAGGCAATCGTTTCTTTTAATAAGATAATAACGAGCAGGAACACCAGAGTTATAGTGATTAATGGTAATAATGGCTGGTGTAAAACAAAAACTCGAAATACAGTATATAGCAATAAGAGATAGAAAAAGAGTCCCGCCAGACCATTTTCCCCCAACAATCCCTCTTTTATATTTTTTTCTTTTACAGCATTTATGATACCGATTACATAGCTGAACAGGATGAGTATTACACCAAAGACTACCGCAGTAACCAGCATATTATTAATATTGGACATCGGTCTGATGACCAGAGCTGGAAGGAGCTCCTCTGACCCAAAAACACTTCCATATAAGAAACCAAAGATGATAGAACTTAATCCCAATCTGTTCAAGACCCCGCCAAAATCTACTTTTTTGTAAAAATATTCTAAGATAATGCCACCCAAAAGCAGAACAGCCCCCTGTCCCACATCACCAAACATAGCTCCAAAAATGAGAAGATAGGTCAGAGCAAAAAAGACAGTGGGGTCTTTTTCCTGATATGATGGGATACCATACATCTTTACCAGACTTTCAAAAGGCTGGAATAATTTTATATTATTAAGCTTGGTGGGAGGGAGGGTTGTGCCTGAATAAGGTTTTTTAATCTCATCAATTAAAATGATTAATCTATCATCAAAACTTTTTTCTAATTCCCCTTTTAATTTATCGACCTTACTGGCTGGCACAAAACCAAACATGAAGAATGATTTGTCACCAAGGGCAATTTTTGATTTAACCTCTTCAATCTTTTTCTCCATTTCCAGACGGGAATACATCTTTTTTAGCTCATTTATGTACTGTTCTTTATATTTTTCTATCGATATTTTTAAAGACTCAATTATATTACGGTCTTCTTCTATGCTATTTCTCAACTCATCTGAAACCTCAACTACCGTACCCTTCAATTCTTGAGGCAGAGGAAGAATGGTATAATTAAGCGAACTGAAAATCCTCTCCAGAGTCT
The DNA here is from genome assembly GCA_028696495.1 of Atribacterota bacterium. GTDB lineage: Bacteria > Atribacterota > Phoenicimicrobiia > Phoenicimicrobiales > Stramentimicrobiaceae > Stramentimicrobium. The sequence continues at coordinate 1,533 of JAQVGY010000085.1, read as the reverse complement.
CCTCCAGTGTTTTCGGTGCAATAGAAACCATAATAACATTCTTGCCTTCTGCTGCTGCTTTTAAAATAATGGCAGGAATATTTTTATAATTTCTTTTTAGTTTATCATAGTTTTCTCTGGTAATTCTGATAAGTCTGAATACCAGATACTCCATATCAATAAAGCGGTCAATCTTTAAATTGAATGGGTATAGGTATTTTAAGTTGTCAATATATTCCTTTTTTCTGGATATTTCTTCTAATTTGGCTTCAATCTCCTGTTCGGTCTGCTGCAGCTCCCTGTATATTCCAAAAAATTGTTTCATAAACTGGTCATAGTCGTAATCTTCGCTTACATGTTCTTCACTCAAATATGGTTTTATATCAAAGAGGGTATGAAAAAGATTTGCAATTCTCTCCCCTTCAGAAAAATCTCTCCTTTCTGTATAGGGTTTCAGATTGGGCTCTTCTTCTAAAACCTCAATATTCTTCTCGGTGGGCGGAAGGAAAAAATCGGTTGAGTATACTCTGCTAAATGCATCAATCATATGCATACTGCCCTGCAAAATTATCCGGCGCAACACCCCGTTTAAAATATTCCTTGGTCCAATGACCCCCATCACTCTCATCTCTTCAACGCTCATAGTTAAAACCCCTTGTCAATATCTCTCTGCTTTAAACCTTATGCTGCCCTTACCAAATATTTCTTAATTTCTTCAGCGGGTATGCTATATCTTATGCTCTCTACAATAGAGATGATGTCTCTTATCTCCAGTTCTAATCTCCAGATATAGGTGATTGTCTGAATAATACTGAGTGGAAATTTCTTGTTTAAACTATTGAGCTTATAAAAAAGAAACCTGTTTATACGTCTTTCCATGTAAATATCTGTTGATATCTCTTCTTTTTTAAATAAAAAACCATAGACCAACTCTGATGTCATCTGATGTAAGTCTTCCAGGCTCTTTGAATAACACATTCTCTGACGGTCTTTATAGTGCAACCTATCACCAAAGTTTATAGTATAATTCAATAATTCTTCCGGAGATAACTGATAAAACTTCTTTCCCCGGTATATCCATTGAATGTTATACAAATCTGCCAGTAAGCCCTCCCATTTTTTGATTAAATACTCATCTAAAGGCAGAATATTCAATCTTCGGTTTTGGATAATGTTGAAATAACCGGTATCTAAAGCCATCTCAAACCTAAAGAGGTTTTCTCTTCTGCCATCCACCAGTGGTATTAAAAACTCAAAAAACTGCGAGCCTTTCAATGAATATATTAAATCTCTGATGGTCTCTGCCCGATAAAGTCTTTCAGGCTCAATATTACTGTACTTGCCTAAGAAAGAGAGCGGCCTTTCTATTTCTTCAGCTTTCTTTCCATTAAAAATACTTCTGGCTAAGATTTTCAAGTCTTCTATCTCATATTTAAGATAAAGGGAGCGAATCAGAATCCTGTAATCACCACGAAAATAATAGATCAATTTGTCCATATTGATAATCATATTCTTCGTTAGAACATCTTCAATATCACGCCTGCTGACTCTGCC
>JAQVGY010000084.1:1878-3949 GCA_028696495.1 Atribacterota bacterium | reverse complement strand
GGTGGAATGTTTAGGGCTGGCAGGTCTCGATTTTCTGGTAATAGATTGTGAACATGGTCCTGCTGATGTGGAAAGTACCTTAAATTTTATACTGGCGGCAGAATTACGTGGTATCACACCGCTGGTGAGGGTTAAAAATCATAATCGTGATTCTATTTTAAAGATGCTCGATATTGGTGCCAAAGGGTTAGTTATTCCTTATTTAGAAACTATAGATGAGGTAAGAAATGTTGTGAAATTTGGTAAATACTACCCTACAGGGCAGCGAGGTGTAGCAATGTCTCGAAGTGGTGGATTTGGTTTTGAAGATTTTTCCAGTGCTGGTTTAGAAAAATATTTTGAAGTTTGTAACAAAGAAACAATGTTAATTCCTCAGTGTGAAACCAGTGGATTTTTGAATAATATTGAAGAGATATGTTCCATTGAAGGAGTAGATGGAATTTTCATCGGCCCCTTTGATTTGTCGGTAGCCCTTAAAAAACCAGGGAAATTTGATGCTCCGGAGTTTTTAGCAGCACTAAGAAGAGTAAAAAAGGCTGTTCAAGATGCTGGAAAGTTTGTCTTTATTCATACTACCACTGCTCAGGAGGCAAGAGGACATCTTAAAAATGGTTTTAATGGAATTACTATAAATCAGGATGTAGTAATGCTTACCAAAGCTTATAAAGAAGCTCTTTCTGAAATAATAACCCAATAAATTATTTTTTAAATTATATTAAATAATCGTAAAATACTCGTGATGAGGTTCAATTAGTTTTAATACCAATTCGTAAAACAAGAAAAATTATGTGTGGAATATTTGACAAGACAGGCTATTTTGTATATTATATTATTGAAAATGATTATCAATAAGGAATTAAAAAAATATGTCTGGAAGATGGGGAGAAAGAGGACCCGGTAAGAGGTGGCATAGAGAATTCAGGGGTGGTGGTTATAGAATTACTATACCCCGCCAAATTATTTTACAGGTCCTGGATGAATCAAAAAAACACCTAAGTGCTGAAGATATTTTCCTGAAAGTACATCAAATATATCCCACCATTGGTTTGACTACTGTCTATCGTACCTTAGAGCTGTTAGTGGGGATGGGGTTAGTTTTCAAGTTTGATTTTGGCGATGGCAGAGCCAGATATGAGCTATGTAGAGGTGATGACAGTTCATCACACCATCATCACCTGGTTTGCACCAATTGTGGGAGAATAATTGATTATGCTGAGTTTATAGAGGAAGAGTTAGAGTTGATAAACAAAACCAAACAGGAATTAGAAAAGAAATATGGTTTTGAAATCAGGAATCATACTCTCCAATTTTATGGATTGTGCAAAAGATGTAAGGCTATAAAAGAGTAGTATATATTTTTAAAATATTGTATTGAAAATGGTTATCATTATATTATATTGTAGTTTTAACAAAAATGTTATAGAAAAGAATGTTTAACCAGTACAAGTTGAATCTAAAAGGGAGTTGGTAATACTACGGGAAAGAGCAACAGCTATAGAACAATAAAGGAAAACAATTAGTATTTGCATTAAAACAGATATATAAGAAAAATTAATTATTGTGAAGGAAGGAAAAGAAATGAAAATTGCAATTACTTCAAGTGGTCCAGAGTTAACATCTCAGGTGGACCCCAGATTTGGAAGATGTGCTTATTTTATCTTTGTAGACACAGATAGTGATAAGTTTGAAGCAATAGAAAATAGCGGAGCCCAGGGTATGGGAGGAGTAGGAATACAGGCAGGTCAAATGATGATTGATAAGGGGATAAAGGCAGTCTTAACTGGAAATTGTGGTCCCAATGCCTTTCAAACACTGAAAGCGGCTGGAGTAGAAGTTATTACTGGAGTATCTGGTACAGTACAGGAGGTAGTAGATAAATTTAAAGCAGGGGGTTTTCAATCAGTTTCTGGCCCCAATGTCTCCCCTCATTCCGGTATAGAAAAGAAAGAATAAGCTTACCAAATATATTGAAGAATAGGATAAAAAATGGAGGATAGTATGAAAATCGCTATTTCAACTGATTCTGGTTTTGTATCAGAACATTTTGGAAGATGTCCAGCCTTTACCATTG
>JAQVGY010000084.1:0-1778 GCA_028696495.1 Atribacterota bacterium | reverse complement strand
ATTTAGAAAAGGATAAAAACAGATGATTATTTCAGTTGCCAGTGGTAAAGGCGGAACCGGTAAGACCACTATTGCAGTTAATCTTGCCCTGACTTTGTCTTTAGACCAGGGAAATAATGTTCATTTTTTAGATTGCGATGTGGAAGAGCCCAATGCCCACCTTTTTTTAAAGCCATTGATAGATAAACGAGATTCAGTTAAAATTCCCATACCTAAAATTGATTATAAAAAATGTAATTTTTGTGGTAAATGTGGACAAGCCTGTGTTTTCAATGCTATAGCGGTGACTAAAAATAAAGTTTTAGTCTTCCCTGAGCTATGTCATGGCTGCGGAGCATGTACTTATGTTTGCCCGGAAAAAGCAATCATTGAAGAAGGCAGAGAGGTAGGAATTTTAGAGGAAGGGAAATCAGGTTCAATTAGTTTTCTTGGCGGGCGTTTAAATATCGGTGAGGTCATGGCCCCGCCTATAATTAATGTAATTAAAAAGAAGGGCATAAAAAGATATAAAACCAGAGTAGATGCAGATAAAGAAATTGAGAGGCAGCATATCCTTTTAATAGACGCACCTCCTGGAACTTCCTGTCCGGTTATCGAATCTATAAAGGACAGTGATTATACTGTATTGGTTACCGAACCAACACCTTTCGGATTGCATGACCTTGTACTGGCTGTGGAGGTTCTGGAAAAATTACAGATTCCTCATGGGGTGGTTTTAAATAAGTGTGATATTGGAGACCATAAAGTGGAGGAATATTGTAAAAAGAATAATATTCCTATCTTACTCTCTCTGCCTCTGGATAAAGAGATTGCCATAGCTTATTCTAAAGGTAAACCTTTGATAGATTTGAATAGCGCTTATAAACAAAAATTTGTTGAGCTTTTTCAAAATATTGATAAAGAACTAAAGATTATTTATGATAGAAGCTGAGGATTTATAGATGAAAGAGATTGTTATTGTTAGCGGCAAAGGGGGAACTGGTAAGACAGTTATTGCAGGAAGCTTTGCAGTTTTAGCAAAAAATAAAGTAATGGGGGATTGTGATGTAGATGCCTCTAATCTATACCTTTTGCTCCATCCTGAGATAAAGGAAAGGCATGATTTCTATGCCGGAGTAATCCCGGTGGTCGATTTAGCAAAATGCACTCAATGTGGCATTTGTGAGGAATTATGCCGTTTTGATGCCATTAAAGTATCTTCGGAAGGTGCCCTTATTGATTACATCTCCTGTGAAGGATGTGGCTTATGTGGACTGGCTTGCCCGGAGAAAGCTATCGAGATGAAGGAAAATCGTTGTGGTGAATGGTATATTTCTAAAACCAAATACGGCCCCTTAGTCTATGCCAGATTGGGTATTGCAGAGGAAAATTCGGGAATATTAGTCACTTTAGTCCGTAAGAATGCCAAAGAAATTGCCAAAAAGGAGAATTTAAAGTTAATCATTATTGATGGACCACCGGGGATTGGTTGCCCACTGATAGCTTCTATCACCGGTGCAAACCTGTCAGTGGTGGTAACTGAACCTACTCTTTCCGGGATACATGATTTAGAAAGAGCAATAAAGGTAACCCAGCATTTTGGAGTAGAGGCAGTAGTCATAATTAATAAATTTGACCTTAATTTAGAAAACTCCTCTCATATAGAAGAGTTTTGCCAGGAAAATAACATTAAAGTAATTGGTAAAATACATTTTGATAATATAATAACAGAAGCCTTAGTAAAAGGGTTACCGGTAGTTGAGTATAGTGATAATAGAGTGACACAGGAAATAAAAGAT
>JAQVGY010000083.1 GCA_028696495.1 Atribacterota bacterium | reverse complement strand
GGATTTGTTGAAAAACAGGCAATTTAATGATATTACAGTCCTAACATAGAGTATATTGTTTTTCTGTTAATCAGAAAAAATCAGAGAGATTTAAAATATTTTCTATAATAACAAATGTTGCTACTTGGGGTTTTTTTGTAGATGCTTTTATAATTATACTGATACAAAAAAATTAAATACTAAGATACCTTAATAAAAAATTTGTACCTTAGTATTTAATATAATAACCTGTTGCAGCACCTTATTTAAATTTTAAATCATTTGACTATCATATCTCTATCAAGACGATCTTCATTGGCTAATAAAAAATCTTCAGACATGCTCAATGAATTAGTCGGGCAAACATCATTACATTGTGAACAAAATAAGCAACGGTCAATTCTAATTTTAATCTTTTTTTCCTCCGGCAGAAATTCAATAGCCCGAGAAGGACACACCCTGATACATAGACGACAACCTATACATGATTCTTTATCATAGGCAATCTTTCCCCTAAACTTCTCCGGTACGGTAACCGGTGAGTTAATCTGCACCTCACCATCCTGAACTTTATTGATAAGCTCAGTAACTGTTGTTTGACCGGGATAATATTTCACCGGGAAACAATTTGTGGCAGGTTTCTTTAAAAGTTGTTTGATTAACTCTAACACCAATGGTGTTGGCATTCTTCATCACCCCGTTTCATCAATAATCTAGATTGAAATGGTATTTTAAAAAATTATTAAATATAATATGAGTATTATGCCTGACCTGTTTTAAATAATATAATCAATTGCAATTAATAATAAACCTGATAAGCCAACTGTAGAAAGAATAATCAGATATGCAATTGAAGCCTGGTCTATCTTTAAACGTGCCAGGGCAACACGTATAAGAGTTGCTTCAAAAAATATAACGATAAATAATTTAAAGAAAAAGAATAAAATATCTACAATATATGCCAGGAAACCTGTTAAATGGAGCAAGGGTGCCAGATTGTAGGGGAAAAATAAAATAATGGTCAAAGAACCCATGACAATCATCTTTACGGCATTGGATAGCTCAAATAAGGCTAAATTCCGACCTGAATACTCCACTAATATCCCTCCTGCCAGCTCAGTCTCTGCTTCAGGCAGGTCAAAAGGAACAATGGAGAGTTCTGCTGGAGTAACAATAGCTAAGGTGAGGAGCAGCAGCAGGGCACCAAGGAAGCCCAATGGTCCAACAATACCCCAGATAGGATTGGCACTTAATGCTGCTAAAGAAAAAACTTTTAATCCGGGGAATGCTAAATTTAGTCGCCATCCCAAAACAATAATGGTAGTAACCAGAGGAAGCTCATAGCTTATCATCAAAACCATCTCTCTTTGTGCTCCAATGCTGGCATAAGTAGAGCCAGAAGAAAAACCACCTGTTACCAGGGCAACAGCCGGTATAGTCAGCAAATAGGCAATTAGGATTAAATCACCAGAATTTTCGAACAGTGCCGGTATGGACCCATAAGGTATATAGAATAAGATAGTAATGGTTGAAACCAAAGCCAGAACAGGTGCACCGTTAAATATCCAGGGAATAGCATTTTCAGGTACAATGTTCTCCTTTATCATTAACTTGAAAAAATCAAGAAAAGGTTGTCTGACAGGTGGACCCACCCGGGATTGTAACCTGGCAGCCAGTTTGCGATCAATCCCTTTATATATGAGCCCTGCCATTATACCTAATATAGCAATTGTTACAGCAGCAAAGATTTTGAGAATAAAGATTAAAATACTTCCCCCACTCATCTTAAAATCCTCCTGGTTTTTTCGATACTCAATTTTATCAATTCTTCTCTAGTTAATACCTGTTCTTTAGAGGTATTGGAATCAACCAGTGTCACCCTATCCATACAGCCTATGCAGGGGTCAATAGAAGCGACAACTATTGGTATATCAGCAACTTCCTGCCTTTGCAACATTGGCAGCCAGGACATTAGATTATTATACGTTGGAGCTCTTGCTTTCCATACTTCAGGATTTTCAGATTCATTTAATTTTACATAATGGATAACTTCTCCCCTTGGGGCTTCATGTCTGCCCACCCCTTCACCTTTTGCTTTTTTTAAAACGCCTAATAACTTGATTATTTTTGGTTCTGATAGGATTTCTCCATCGGGTAGATTATCGATACAGTGTTCTATAATCTGAACAGACTGAAAAACCTCCAGTATACGGACAATAATACGGTCAAAAACATCACCATTTACTTCCCCGGAATAGATGTCGGGTGTAATGGCTTTAATATCCATATCGGCATAGGCAGAATAAGGCTGGTCCTGTCTAACATCTTTTTTTACGCCAGAAGCTCTGGCGGTTGGTCCAACACTGGCTAAATGGAGGGCATCCTCATAAGTCATAATACCTACATTTTTAGTCCTTAAGGCAATACTGGGATCTTTAAGAAAGACATCCTCTAATGTCTGATAGGCATCTTTATAATATTCTAAAGTCTTCCTGATTTGTGGAATATGCTCTTCAGTAATGTCCCTTCTTACCCCTCCAACCATGTACATCCCGTAATTAATCCGGTTACCGGTCAGCATTTCAAGCAGGTCCAATACTTCTTCTCTTACTTTCCAGGAAAGGTATAAGACCGAATTAAAACCTAATTCTTCAGCAGCTATCCCTGCCCATAGAATATGAGAATGAATTCTTTCCAATTCCGCAATAATAACACGAATATACTCTGCCCTGGGCGGCACCTCTATACCAGCTGCATTTTCTACTGCCCGACAAAAAGCAAAGGGATGAGAGGCCGAACAGATTCCGCAAATTCTTTCTGCCAGATAGATAATCTGCACAACATTTCTGTTTCTGGCCATAAATTCAATTCCTCGGTGGTTATCACCAGGGGCTAAATCTACTGATTGAATCCTCTCCCCGGATATCTCAAAATTAAAAGTCATTGGTTCTGCCAGTGAGGGATGAATCGGTCCAATTGGTATTTTATAAGTAGATATACTCAATCAAAATCACCTCAACTCTCTTTTTGAACGAGTTCGTCCAAGCCTTTCTGTTCTTTTCGGAAAGGAAAAACATCTTTAGGAAAGTCTTCTGGTAGAAAGATATTGCGCATTTCTGGAAGTCCTATAAATTCTACTCCAAACATCTCTTTGATCTCTCTCTCAGTTGTCTGGGCTCCGGGAATCAAATCTGTTATGCTTTCTATAGATGGTTTTTCCCTATCTAAACTAACCTTGATATTAATAGAAATCTCTTTAAATTTCTCTCCATAAAAAAGAGAAAATAAATATACTAAATCAACTGTCTCCCCATTATCATTACCAGCAATAATGGCAATATGGGGATATTGTAATGTCATCAACAGTTCTACAGTATCCCTGAATTTTTCTCTCTTAACCTCTAACCAGATATTGTGAAACTCTTCTTTTTTAATCCCTGCTGTTCTGGTTTCAAGATGACTTTCTACAATATTTTCTTTTAAATTCTTCTGTAAAAATGATAATAAATCCTTGGCATTTAAAAAATCCATATTATCACCTGAACCTTCTCATTTTTTTAAGCATTAACCTCTTCTATCTTCTTTTCTATTTCTTTCCCTGATAAGCCTCTCAGCCTCTCCAGTTTTAACCAGGCTTTTAAAACCCCGTTAATTATGGCCTCAGGCCTTATGGGACAGCCAGGAACATATACATCGACAGGTATATGTTTATCAATAGGTCCGACTAAATTGTAAGAATCATAAAACACGCCACCACTTGAACCACATGTTCCTACCACAATAACCGCTTTGGGGTCAGGGGTCTGTTCATAAACCAGTTTTAACCTTGGTAACATCTTTCTGTTAACAGGCCCTGTTACCAGTAACACATCGGCATGTTTGGGACTCCCCACCAGTTTTATTCCAAATCTTTCCACATCATATCTCGGTGTCAACAATGCAACAATTTCAATATCACAACCATTACAAGA
>JAQVGY010000082.1 GCA_028696495.1 Atribacterota bacterium | reverse complement strand
CAGCTGTTGTAGTGGTTATAATAAAAAAATAAAATAAAATTAAATAAGAATAGGGGTGAAGATTTGAAATTACAAGATATTTATGAAAAAAAAGAAGGAGAAAAACTATTTTTATTAGGAAATGAGGCAGCAGTAAGGGGGGTTTTGGAAGCGGGAATTTCTTTTACTTCCACCTATCCCGGCACACCTTCATCTGAGATTGGCAATGTATTGGCCAAGATTGCGGGGGAAGCAGGAGTATATTTTGAATTCTCAGTAAATGAAAAGGTAGCACTGGAAGTATCTGCTGCAGCAGCGGCATCTGGATTGCGCTCCTTTGTTTTTATGAAGCATGTTGGTTTGAATGTGGCTGCAGATGCCTTTATGAGTACTGCCTATACCGGTGTTCGGGGAGGAATGATAATTCTTTCTGCAGATGACCCCTCAATGCATTCTTCTCAAAATGAACAGGATAACCGACTTATGGCACAGCTTGCCGGAGTCCCGGTTTTAGAGCCTTCCAATCCCCAGGAAATGAAAGACTTCATGGTCTATGGTATTAATACTTCAGAACAGTATAAAATTCCGGTGATGATGCGTACCACCACCCGTGTTTCTCATATGAGAGGAATAGTTGAGCTGGGACCGATTAAGCCAGGAGAAAAAGAGGGATTTTTTAAAAAAGAAGAACCCGGATTCACAATTGCCCCTGCCTATGCCCGTAAAATGAGGCAGGAATTGGTAAAAAAACTGAATCAGCTGGAAATAACAGGGAATAACTCACCGCTAAATAGAATAGTAAGAGAGAGTAAGAAGAACAGGGTGGGAATAATTACCTCTGGTGTCTCTTATAATTATGTGCTGGATACAGTTAATAAATATTCTTTGCCGGTAAATATACTTAAATTAGGTCTTTGCTATCCTTTCCCCAGGGAATTAATGAAGAATTTTATTACTAACCTGGATGATATTATAGTTGTTGAAGAGGTTGAACCCTTCCTGGAAAAAGAAGTACTCTCTATAATAGGACAGGAGGGATGGCAGAAAAAGGTCTATGGTAAATTAGACAGAACCCTGCCCCACATCTATGAATATAACCCCGATATAGTTGAACAATCACTAACACAGGTATTAAAGATGGGGGTGCCAGAGAAGAATCCAGAAATTGATTTTACAGATATAACACCACCTATGAGACCACCGGTGCTCTGTCCCGGGTGCCCGCATCGTTCCACAATATATGGTATTAAAAAAGCAGTCCAGAGTTTAAAAATAAAAAAAGAAAATATAATCTATTCCAATGATATTGGTTGTTACACTCTGGCTATGCAGCCACCCTATTATATGGCAGATTACTGTATCTGTATGGGCTCCAGTATCGGAATTGCCAGTGGTATGAGCAAAGCTACCAAACAAAAAATTATTGCTCTGATAGGAGATTCAACCTTCTTTCATGCCGGCATACCACCTTTGATAAATGCAGTTCATCAGAAAGCCGATATAATGGTGGTAATACTGGACAATAGGGTCACTGCTATGACCGGCGGGCAGCCAAATCCTGGTATTTTAACAGATATAGGCGGAGAGAAAGGTATGGTAGTATCTATTGAAGAATTAAGCAAGGCAGCCGGTGCAGGTTATGTTAAGACAATAGATCCTGGAGATTTAGATAATTCGGTTAAGACTTTTAAAGAGGGTTTACAATATGAGGGTGTCTCAGTGATTATATCACGTTCCCCATGTGTTGTATTTGTTAAACCAGAGAAAGAAAGACTGACCTATCAGATTAATCAGGAGAAGTGTACTCGTTGCCTGATTTGCTTGAGGCAATTTAATTGCCCCGCTCTCTATCAGAGAGAAGATGGTTCAATAGATATTAATTACCTGTTATGTACTGATTGTGGCTATTGTGTCCAGGTATGTCCACAGAAAGCAATCGAGGTGAAAAAATGAGTTATAAGAAAAGTTATCAGATTTATATAATAGGTGTTGGTGGACAGGGAACTATAAAGACTGCCACCATCATTGGAGAAGCAGCAATGGCTCAAGGGTTAAATGTAGTGATGAGTGAAGTCCATGGAATGGCACAGCGTGGCGGAACGGTTGTCACTGAATTAAAAATAGGGGATTCCTTAAGTCCTTTAAATGAAAAGTATTCAGCAGATCTGTTGCTGGCTTTTGAACCTTCAGAATTGTTGAGAGCTACAAGCATAATAGGAAAGGATACCAATATTATTGCCAGTTGCTCATCCATTATTCCCTTTACAGTCTCTCTGGGTATCTCTAAATATCCTGATATAAATCAGATTATTGAGAGACTGAGCAAAAAGGTAGATAACTTGCACTTCATAGATGCTGAAAAGATTGCCATAGAAGCAGGTAATATTATTGCTGCTAATATAGTGATATTAGGCGCAGCTCTGGCTACATCCAAATTCCCGCTTAAAAAAGAAAATATTATTGAATCTATGAAGCAAAATTTGCCAATCAAGAGCATAGATATGAATATAAAAGCCTTAGAGATGGGTTCTAAAGAATATCTCAAGGTTTCAAAGTAATAAAATATAAATTAACCTCAATGGGGGAGAGAGATAAAAAGGAGGAGACATGGAATTAAATCAAAATTTAAAGAAGGTTAAACCTTCCGGTATTCGAAAGTTGTTCGACTTAGCCCAGAATAGAAAAGATGTAATAAGTTTTGGAATAGGTGAGCCTGATTTTATTACACCTGCCCATGTTCGCGAAGCTGCCAAACAAGCCATTGATGATGGTTATACCCATTATACTCCCAATGCTGGTTTTTATGATTTGAGGGAAGTCCTGGCGAAGAAGTTAATAGAAACCAATAAAATACCGGTTAAAACAGAGCAGGTTATAGTGACCGCAGGAGGTACTCAGGCATTATTTTCAGCATTCTATATCCTGTTAAATCCGGGAGAGGAATTAATTGTTCCCGACCCTGGTTTTCTTGTTTATGGTTCCCAGGTTACCCTGGCAGGTGGAAATCCGGTATATCTTCCCATTCGGGAGAAAAATGGTTTTCAGATTGACCCGGATGAACTAAAGAGGCTGATTACGAAGAAAACAAAGGCTATTCTCATCAATTCTCCCAGTAATCCAACCGGTATGGTTATCAATGAAGAGGTAATGAGAGAGATCGCTAAAATTGCTATAGAACACAATTTAATGGTAATAAGTGATGAAATTTATGAGGACATTCTATTTGATGGTAAGAAACATATCAGTATTGCTTCTTTCCCGGATATGGCAGAGCGGACCATCTCAATTTTTGGGTTTTCTAAAAGCTATGCCATGACTGGCTGGCGTCTTGCTTATCTGGTCTGTCCGGAATTTTTAATTAACGAGATGATAAAAGTTCAGCAGAATACAGCAGTTTGTCCCAACTCTGTTACCCAGAGAGCAGCCATGTATGGATTGGAGCATCAGGAGAAGACCAAACTTGTTATTGAAGAGATGCGAACAGCTTATCAAGAACGTCGAGATATTCTAATTGCCGGATTGAATGAGATCGATGGTTTCCACTGTTTGGTTCCTGAAGGAGCCTTCTATGCCTTCCCCAACATTACTAAAACAGGGAAGAACTCAGAAGAATTATCCATGTATTTATTGGACCATTGTGGGGTAGTAACGGTACCTGGTGATGCTTTTGGTCAATATGGAGGAGGATACCTTCGTTTTTCCTTTGCCACCTCCAGTGATATGATTAAAAGAGGAATAGCACAGATTAAAGAAGGCATAAAAAAGCTCTAAGCAAATTAGCAGCTGTTAAATATTTAAATAGGATATATTGGAAATAGCAAAGACCTTTCATATATAGTATTAATTTCAGGGAGGTTACATCATGATAACCAGTTTTCAACAGCTCTTTCGGGAAATAAGTAGCGATGGTAAACAGAGAATTGTAATTGCTGGCGGAGAAGACCCGGAAGCGCTCAAGGCTGTCAAGGCAAGTTTTGAAAATGGTTTTGGTAAAGCAGTACTGGTGGGCAAAGAGGATAGAATAGA
>JAQVGY010000012.1 GCA_028696495.1 Atribacterota bacterium | reverse complement strand
AATAAATATAGAGAACAGGTTCCCGAAAAGGTTAAGAATGAAAGATTGGATAGATTGATGACCATACAGCAAAAGATAGCCCTAACCCATCAAGAGGGGATGCTCGGTAAAAAATTAAAAGTTTTAGTCGATGGGTTTTATGAAAATAGAGAGAATATTCTGGTAGGCCGTTCCTGTGCCGAGGCACCTGAAATTGATGGAAATATATTGATAACAGGTGGTCAGAAAAAAGATATAGGGAACTGGGTTACGGTGGAGATTGGCAAAGCTCATCCCTATCACCTGGAAGGTAAAATAGTAGATAAATAAAATTTAATATTTGCAGATTAAGATGTTTTGTGTTTATAATATCATAATTAAAAAATATTTTTATTTAACTTTTTATTTAGAATTATGGTAATCTTGTAATACTATTTAAAATAGATAGTTAAAATATTGTAAATAATTAGAATTGAATATAGCAGGAAGAATTGAATATCATATCCATATTTCCATATTCATCATTATTAAAAAACAAAGATAAGAAGGAAGCTCAATTTTGGTCAAAGTCAAAGATAGAATAAAAAAGTTCTGGCTGGAAATAAATAAGAGCAAAACCAAGCCTGATGCATTTCTGGTCCTTAACCCCAAAAATATTTTTTATCTGACTCAGTTTAAAGGAGAGGGAATTCTGCTTTCTACCTTTGAACAGAATTATCTTATTACCGATTCACGTTATACCGAACAGGCAAAACAGGAAGCCCAACAATGTGTCATTATAACCCAGAGTTTGAAAGAGAAAGATGCTCAGAACATTTCCTTAGCCAAACTTCTCGCGGAGTTAAGAATAAAAGAATTAGGATTTGAATCTAATTTCCTTAAAGTTGATGGATATCACAAATATCAGCAGATTATGCCTCAAATCAAATTATTTCCCTTTGCTAATATTATTGAGACAATCCGGATAATTAAAGACCAATCCGAAATCATTCTGCTGAAGAGGGCAGCCCATATTGCGAACAGTGCTTTCTTAAAGACCATAAGCCATTTATCAGCAGGCATTTCCGAACAATCCTTAGCCAACCAATTAAATTACAATATGAGAAATGAGGGTGCCAGCAAAGAGTCCTTTGATTTGATAGTAACTTCTGGCGAGAGGGGCACTTTAATACATGGAGAACCATCTGATAAAAGGATAGAGACAGGAGAGCTTATCATAATTGACTTTGGCTGTATCTATGGAATGTATAACTCAGATTGCACCAGAACCATTTGTTTGGGCGAACCAAATCACAAGCAGAAAGAAATTTTTAATATTATTAAAGAAGTGCAGATAGAGACCTTAGGGAAGATTAGAGAAGGTGTCTTATGCAGTGAACTTGATAATTTTGCTCGCTCCAGGATTACAGAAAAAGGGTATGGCGACTATTTTCTGCATTCTTTAGGTCATGGAGTAGGGCTTGATATACATGAATTACCCCGATTGAATTTTAATGACCATACCATATTGGAAACAGGTATGGTAATAACAATAGAGCCAGGCATTTATGTCCCCGGTATCGGTGGAGTTCGCATTGAAGATACTGTTGTGGTAACCGAAACAGGTTACCTGAACCTGACTTTGTTACCCAAAGAACTCTCACCCTCATTTTATGTTGAAAATAAATTGTAAGAAAAGGAGAGAAGAAATGAGTTTAGAAAAAGTTGATTTTGAAATATACCAGCTTATTAAAAAAGAGGAAGAGCGGCAAAAATTTACTTTAGAACTTATTGCTTCTGAAAATTTTGTTGATGATGCTATCCTGGAAGCCCAGGGTTCTATACTGACCAATAAATATGCAGAAGGTTATCCCGGTAAAAAGTATTATGGCGGATGCCAGTATATTGATGATGTGGAAAATTTAGCCATTGATAGGGCAAAAGTATTATTTTCAGCAGACCATGCCAATGTGCAGCCACATTCAGGCTCCCAGGCCAATATGGGAGTATATTTTGCTGTATTAAAGCCAGGTGATACCATTCTGGCTATGAATCTTGCTCATGGCGGCCATCTCACACATGGCAGTCCTGTCAATTTTTCTGGAATGCTCTACAATGTAGTCCATTATGGTGCTGACAGAGATACCGGGCGCATTGATTATGATGAATTGAGAAAATTAGCATTACAGAATAAGCCCAAAATGATAATCGCCGGTGCCAGTGCTTATCCCAGAGAGATAGATTTTGCCAAATTTAGAATAGTAGCAGATGAAGTGGGAGCATTACTGCTGGCCGATATTGCCCATATTGCCGGTTTAGTTGTTACCGGTGAGCATATCAGCCCGATTCCACACTGCCATTTTGTAACTACTACAACACATAAAACATTAAGGGGACCCAGGGGAGGCCTTATTCTCTGTGAACAGGACTTCGCACAAAAGGTCGATAAGAGTATTTTCCCTGGCATACAGGGAGGCCCTTTAATGCA
Source organism: Atribacterota bacterium (assembly GCA_028696495.1). Classification (GTDB taxonomy): domain Bacteria; phylum Atribacterota; class Phoenicimicrobiia; order Phoenicimicrobiales; family Stramentimicrobiaceae; genus Stramentimicrobium. Next base: position 15,230 of record JAQVGY010000012.1, on the reverse strand, counting down.
TGTTATTGCAGCTAAAGCCATTTGTTTTAAGATGGCAATGGAAGATGATTTTGTCACCTACCAAAAACAGGTCAGGAAGAATGCCGCTGCTTTGGCTCAAGGATTAATGGATATGAACTATCAGTTAGTATCCGGCGGAACCGATAACCATCTGATGCTGGTTGATTTGAGGAATAAAGGTCTAACAGGCAAACAGGCAGAAAAGGCATTAGAAGAGGCAGGCATCACGGTAAATAAGAATACTGTACCTTTTGACACCCAATCTCCTATGGTTACCAGTGGTATTCGTATCGGAACACCGGCTATGACCACCCGGGGTATGGGAGAAAAAGAGATGCTTCTTATTGCTGAATTGATTGACAGAGTGCTTACTAATATTGATAATGAAAAGATAAAGCAGGAAGTTCATCAAGATGTGATTAAGTTGTGCCGGCAGTTTGTTTCTTAGTCTGGCACCTGTTCACATCAAATGAATATCAATGATTTTTAATCATGTGATGGCGATGTAATCAATAATATAGCAATATAAAATAATATAATATGTTATTTTATGAATACATATTAGTTATAATATAATTCCACAAAGAGAAAGGTGAGGAGGGGGTAACTTGATTTCAACAAGTGATTTTAAAAATGGCATAAGTATAGAACTGGATAACGAATTATACACCATTATAGAATTTCAACACGTTAAGCCTGGTAAAGGTGGTGCCTTTGTCAGGACAAAATTGAGAAACGTAGAGACCGGGTTGGTAATTGACAGGACTTTTCGAGCTGGTGAAAAGTTTGAACAGGCTATTATAGAGCGTAAAGTTATGCAATATATCTATAATGATGGCCATAATTATTATTTTATGGACCAAGATAGTTATGAACAGATTCCTATTGATGTTGAGATGATAGGGAACTCGGCTGATTTGTTGAAAGAAGGGAACAATGTTGAAGTCTCTTTCTGCAAGGGCATGGTAATTGGGGTACAGCTCCCGGCCACAATTGCTTTGGAGGTAGTAGAGACCATTCCAGGAGCTAAAGGAAATACAGTTTCAGGTGCTATGAAGCCTGCTACTGTGGAGACCGGTGCAGAGATACAGGTTCCTCTTTTTATAAAAAAAGGGGATGTTATCAGGATAACCACCGGTGATAAAAAATATCAGGAAAGAGTATAAAGAATTATTATGGAATTAGCTACTATCGTTACTGACAAGGGTAGTATCAATATTTCCCGAGTTATCATTGAAATTTTAGTTCGCCTTGTTATACAGAGTATAGATGGTATTGTTCAGCCAAGAAGAGTTGGTTTCCCAAAAATTGTCCAAACACCTGATACCGGCAGTGATAAGGTAAGTAAAAGTATTAGCCCGGATGTTAAAGTAGAAATAAAACCGGATTCAATTCTGATAAATCTTTTTTTAATCATAAATTATGGTATCAGGATTCCTGATTTAACCTGGGAAGTGCAGGCAAAAATAAAAGAAAAGATTAAAGAGGTAACCAGTCTGGATATTGAGCAGATAAATGTTCATATACAGGGTATTCATTTTTCTAAGAAATATCATAATAGGAAAAGATTAGTTGCACAGGGAAGTTTTTTAAAAATATTTTAATAGATAAGTTTAGTTTGATAATCGAATAAAGGGTTGAGGAATTTATGGGAAGCAGAAGAATAGCCCGGGAAATGGCACTGAAGATTCTATTTCAGGTAGACCTTGTTCATTGTAATGTCAATGAGGCAAGTTCTTATACCTTTCAAGTCGAAGATATCTGGCAAAATGGTGATTTTGAAGCTATTACTTCTTTTTGCCTGGAGTTGGTTAAAGGTGTTTTGCCCAATCTCACTGAAATCGATGCATTAATTGAAAAACATGCCAATAACTGGACTTTAGAAAGAATGGCAAACATTGACCGCAATATCTTGCGTATAGCCATCTATGAAATAGTATTTATTGATAACATTCCTAAGAGCGTTTCTATTAATGAAGCAGTAGAATTAGCAAAAAAATATAGTACTGAAAATTCTTTTGGTTTTGTTAATGGTGTTTTAGGAAAAATTGAAAAGATTGCGAATTAATCAGATTTCTAAAAATAAAAAATAGGGAATTAAATGCTTATAGATACCACCAATGAAAAAATATTTACAGTAAGTAGTATTACTCACCACATTCAAACGATATTTAAAGAAGACCCCCTTTTAAACAATATAACTATTATAGGTGAGATAAGTAATTTTAAATACCATTCTTCAGGACATATGTATTTTGTCCTAAAAGATGATAAGTCTCAGATAAGATGTGTCATGTTCAGGGGAAATAGTTTTGGACTTAATTTTGAACCTATGGATGGAATGAGTGTAAAGGCAAAGGGAGAGATAAGGGTTTATGAAAAAAGGGGAGAATACCAGCTCTATGTATCACAGATGCTCGAAGCCGGCAAAGGTGCCCTGTTTGCCGCCTTTGAAGCTTTAAAGGAGAAACTAAAAACAGAAGGGCTGTTCAGTCCTGAAATAAAAAAAACGTTACCCAGAATCCCGCATAAAATAGCTGTCATTACCTCACCCACCGGGGCTGCCATCAGAGATATTATCTCTATCTCTTTACGTCGATTTCCCAACCTTCATATTATAGTTGTACCGGCACTGGTGCAGGGAGACGGGGCGGCAGAACAGATTGCTGATAATATTGATTTCCTTAATCAGGTATTACCGGAGTTGGATTTCATAATTATTGGCAGAGGAGGGGGTTCAATTGAGGAATTATGGGCTTTTAATGAAGAGAGATTGGCAAGAGCTATATATGCTTCCAGGATTCCCATTATATCGGCAGTGGGACATGAGACTGATTTTACTATTTCTGATTTTGTAGCAGACCTCCGTGCCCCCACGCCTTCCGGGGCTGCTGAGATGGCTATACCTGACAAAGAGAGTCTGGTAAAACACCTCTTATTATTACAGGGAAAGGTTAATCAATTTATGGGGCATAATCTGGAATTGAAAAAACAAAAATGTCAGAATTTAGTGGAAAGTTTAAAATATCAGAGCCCCATGAATAAAATTCTGCAGCATATGCAGACTGTTGATGATTTATACAATCGTTTAAAGCTGAATATGAAACACATTCTTACTATCAATGAAAATATTTTTACAAAATATAAAGAAAAAATTATCACCCTGAGTCCCAAATCAGTACTGAGCAGGGGTTACAGTATCTGTTTGAAAATGCCTGAAAGAGAGGTAGTGAAAAATATCAGACAGATTGAGAGAGATAATCAGATTGAAGTTATTATTCAAGATGGTACCATATCTGCCAATGTTTCTGGTAAGGAGGAAATAAAGAATGGCTGAGAAGAAAAAGAAGGATGAAGATATATCTTTTGAAGAATCATTAAAAAAACTGGAAGATATTGTAGAAGAACTGGAAAAAGGAACTTTAAGTTTAGATGAAGCTTTGAAATTATATGAAGAGGGAATGCATTTCTCGGATAAGTGTTTGGAAAAATTGAATGAAACAAAGAAGAAGGTAGAAAAGCTTTCCAGGGAAGGTGATGAAAAATATCGCACCGAACCCTTTTCCATTACAGATAATGAAGAGGCGAATATCGAATAAATGGAATTAGGTGACTACTTAAAAGAAAAAAAGAAAATTGTAGATGAATATCTGGAAAACCAGCTCCCTTCAGAAAAAATAAATCCGTCACTTATCCATCGTTCTATACGTTACAGTGTTTTGAATGGTGGCAAAAGATTGAGACCAATCCTGACCATGATGACAGCAGAATTATTAGGAAAACCATATCAATCGGTTTTGCCGGCAGCTGCCGGGATTGAATTAATACATTGTTTTTCCCTGGTTCATGATGATTTACCCTGTATGGATGATGATGATTACCGCAGGGGGAAGTTAACCAGCCATAAGGTCTTTGGTGAGGGCATTGCTGTACTAACCGGTGATGCTTTACTGGTAATGGGATTGGATTTTATCTGTAATAATGCAGAAGTGGAGGGAGTCAGCAAAGAGTCGGTCCTGCAGGTAATAAAGAAGGTACTCGATATGTTAGGGACCAGGAAGATGCTGGGCGGACAGGTAGAGGATATCAACTGGCAGTTTCGAGAACAAAACCATAATAATATTCTGGATATCTATCTAAAAAAGACTTCAGCTCTAATCTGTGCTTCATTGGAGACGGGGGCTTTGCTTTCTCAGGCTAATGAAGAAGAGATATCATCTCTCAGCCAATTTGGTGAAAATATCGGTCTTGCCTTTCAAATTACCGATGATTTGCTCGATTTGCAGCAGGATAAAAAAGATAATGAAAAACCATCTTACCCCGCAATTTTTGGTATAGAAAAATCTAAAGAGGAAATAAAAGAATATTGTAATAAGGCAAAGGAAAATCTCTTAACCTTTGGAAACAGGGCTGAATTATTTTATAAACTGGTAGATTATGTCCAGTACCGCAAAGAATAAAAAGTGTATTGTTTTTACTAAAAAATAGAAAACGGAGGATTCATGCTAAGGGCTTTTAATCGTAAATATGATGAAATCAGACCAATTAAAATTATCCGTAATTATATTAAATATTCTGAGGGTTCTGCCTTAATTGAAATGGGAGATACCAGAGTAATTTGTACAGCGAGTGTGGAAGAGAAGGTACCTGTTTTTTTAAGAGGGACACAGCAGGGCTGGATTTCAGCCGAATATTCCATGATTCCCCGGGCAAATCAGTTCAGGAATATAAGAGATTCAGTAAAAGGTAAAATAGATGGAAGAACTCAGGAAATACAGCGTTTAATAGGCCGCTCGTTAAGGGCAATAACCAATCTGGAAATGATTGGTTCTCGAATGATATGGATGGATTGTGATGTATTACAGGCAGATGGCGGGACCAGGTCTGCATCCATTATCGGTTCTTTTATTGCTTTGATTGATGCCCTGCAATATTTAAGAGCTGAAAAAAAGATTGAAACCATTCCCGTAAAGCATTTTTTAGGTGCCATAAGTGTGGGGATTGTAGATGGAGAAATGTTACTGGATTTAGATTTTAAAGAGGACAGCCAGGCTCAGGTAGATATGAATTTAGTGATGACCGAGAGAGGGGATGTTGTTGAGATTCAAGGGACTGCTGAAGACAGGCCTTTTTCTATGACCAATTTGAATAAATTGATTAAACTGGCAGAATGTGGTATGGAACAGGTAATCTCCATAGAAAAGGAAATAATTGGAGAGCTATGCTAAAATTGGTGATTGCTACTGGCAATATAGGGAAGGTTAAAGAGATAGAAGAAAAATTAAAAGAGTACCCGCTAATAATAAAATCCTTACAGGATTATCCACAAATTCCAGAAATAAAAGAAAGTGGTAAAACATTTTCTGAAAACTCTATTCTCAAAGCTACCACGGTTTCGAATTATACCAATTTACCGGCACTGGCAGATGATTCGGGTCTGGAAATTGATTATTTGGGTGGGAAGCCCGGTCTTTATTCCTCCAGATGGGGGAAGAATGACCGGGAGAGAATAGAAAAGGTTTTGAAAGAATTAGAAGGGGTACCGGAGGTACGGAGAAAAGCCCGTTTTGTCTGTGTAATGAGTCTGGTAATTCCCGGAAACGAGGTCTTTACTACACAGGGTGTCTGTTCCGGGAAAATTACCTTCTTACCCCGGGGCAATAGTGGCTTTGGCTATGACCCTATTTTTATTCCGGATGGATATGAGCTTACTTTTTCTCAAATGGGGAAGAAATTAAAAAACAGAATCAGTCACAGGGCTATTGCTCTCGATAGGATGATACCTCAAATTATTGCTTACTATGGTCTGCATGGTCAGTAAAAAGTATAAAAGTATAAAAAATAAGTAATAAAATAGAATTTCAATACCTTTTTTCAATACCCCTAAGCCATCTCCATAACAAATATTTATTAACTTTATTTTTTGTTTTATTAAGAATATTTACTCTTTTAAAAATGAGAAAAAGAAGGTTCGTTTTGTTGACTTCTTTTATGATATACTATATAATACTTTTGTTTCGGGGTGTAGCGCAGTTTGGCTAGCGCACCTGCTTTGGGAGCAGGGGGTCGGAGGTTCAAATCCTCTCACCCCGACCATGGGCGGGAATAGCTCAGTTGGTAGAGCACTAGCCTTCCAAGCTGGTTGTCGCGGGTTCGAGACCCGTTTCCCGCTCCAATTTTCTTAAAGTTAGAAGTCTGCGCCTGTAGCTCAATAGGATAGAGCAACGGACTTCTAATCCGTAGGCTGGGGGTTCGACTCCCTCCAGGCGCGCCATGAAAGTTTAATGGTGGGCGTAGCTCAGCCTGGTTAGAGCACTGGATTGTGGCTCCAGTGGTCGTGGGTTCAAATCCCATCGCTCACCCCACTTTATGAGCGCTCGTAGCTCAACCGGACAGAGCTGTGGACTTCGGATCCAAGGGCTGGGGGTTCGAATCCCTCCGAGCGCGCCTATAGTGTTAAAATATTTTTAGTAGTCAGTTGTAAATATTTTGGGTATGATATAATATATAGCATTGGTGCAGAATAAATACATGAGGTTACCACACCCCATACCTGAACCTTAGTAAACCAATCTAAGCAGTTGGCAAATTGAGATTAATTTAGCAATATGTTATAAGGTATAATAAATACCATATCATATAGAGATGAAAATTATGTGGGCCGTTAGCTCAGGTGGTAGAGCACCTGACTTTTAATCAGGGTGTCACAGGTCCGAGTCCTGTACGGCCCACCATTTTATAAAAATAGCGAGGGTGGTGGAATCGGTAGACACGCTGGATTTAGGATCCAGTGGGTAACTCCATGCGGGTTCGAGTCCCGCCTCTCGCACCAGAAGACTTACCGCAAATTATATTTGCGGTTTTATTATGTATGATATGTGGAGTTTTGGAGGAAGAATAGCATGTTTCATATTGAAAAGGGAAAGAGAGAAAAAAATAAGATAGAAATAACAGTCACTATGGAGCCGGAAAAAGTTGACGCGGCATTTAAGGATACTTATCATGAATTTTCTCAAAGGGTTAAGATTCCCGGATTCCGAACAGGAAGAGTGCCTGTTAATATTTTGGAGATGAATTTAGGGAAAGAATATATAAATCAACAGGTCGCCGAAAGACTAATCAAAGAAAGCTACAGCAAAGCCATAGAAGAGAGTGAGCTCGACCCCATCGATGTCCCCAAAGTTGATTTATTACAGATTGAAAAAGATAAACCCTTTATCTATAAAATCACTTTAGAATTGAAGCCAGAGTTTGAAATACCTCCCCTGGATGACATTTCTTTAGAAAAGAAACATATTGAGATAACCGATAAGGAAGTAGAAGAGGAGTTAGAAAAGATAAGGGAAAGCCATGCCAGATTGAAGGCAGTAGAAGATAGGGAATCCAGGACAGGAGATTTCCTGGTACTGGATTATGAGATTTTTCTCAATGATAAACCATTGGAGAACAGCAAAAAAGAAAAACAGATTGTTCAATTGGGTGAAAGGACATTACCTGAATTTAATAAAAATTTAGTGGGTATAAAACCTGACACCGAAAAAGAAATAAAAGTAAAATATCCCGAAGATATAAATGATAAAGAATTAGCTGGAAAAGAGGCAGTTTACAAAGTTAAGGTATCGGAAATAAAGGAAAAGGAATTACCGGATTTGGATGATGATTTTGCCAAAAGTGTTGGTGCCGACTATCAAAAACTGGATGATTTAAAGGAACATATTAAAAAACAATTAAATGAACAGGCTAAATATGAGGCAGAAAGAGAATTCCAGGACTTATTAATGGAGAAAGTTTCTGAAAAGTGTATTTTTGAAGTACCGGAAGTACTGATTGAGAAACAGTTAGAAAATATGTTTCACAATTTAGAAGAAGACTTAAAAATAAGAAATATGACCCTGGAAGATTATTATAAAATGATTAAAGCCGATGAAGAAAAGGTTAAGAAAGAATTTCGTGTAATTGCTGAAAAACAGATAAAACAGGAATTGATTATTGACAAAATTATTCAAGATGATAAAATTACTGCTGCTGACGAAGAAGTCAATAAAAAAATTGAGGAAATTGCGGAGAGTACTAATCAAAAGCCATTGAAGGTAAGGGCTATGTTTGAAAAAAACAAGACCTTAGATAATTTAAAAGAACAAATTAAACGGGAAAAAGTAATAGAGATACTCTCCGGGAAAATAAAAGTTGTTGAAAAATAAGGAGGAATTGTAAAATGTATTTAGTTCCTATAGTAGTGGAAAAAACTCCTCAGGGAGAAAGATCCTATGATATATACTCACGGTTGTTAAAAGATAGAATAATATTTTTAGGCAGTCCCATAGATGATCAGACTGCTAATATAATTATTGCTCAGCTGTTGTTTTTAGAAGCAAGTGATCCGGACAAAGATATACATCTTTATATCAATAGTCCGGGTGGTTCGGTCAGTTCTACCATTGCCATATATGATACCATTCAGTATCTTAAATCAAATGTTTCCACGATATGTCTGGGCATGGCTGCCAGTGGAGCTGCTCTGATTCTTACCTCTGGAACCAAGGGAAAAAGGTTTTCATTGCCCAATTCCAGGATAATGTTACATCAGCCCTTAGGGGGAGCACAGGGACAGGTTTCTGATATAGAAATTCAGACCAAGGAGCTGTTGAGGATTAAGAAAAAGATTAATGAGATAATAGCCTACCATACCAATCAGCCTTTAAAAAGGATTGAGAAAGATACTGACCGTGATTACTTTATGACCGGAGATGAAGCTAAGGAATATGGAATAGTCGACGAAGTAATTAAAAAACACAGTGATGCAGAAAAGAAATAATACAAGGGGTTTAAGATGAAGTGTTCATTTTGTGGAAAAGATCAGCTTGAAGTTGGAAAAATAATTTCAGGTCCCAATGGTGTTAACATCTGTGGTGAATGCATACAGGTCTGTAATTATATTTTCAGTGAAGAGAGGATTAAAAAAGAGAAAAAAGGTTTTTCAATTAAGAATATACCTACCCCTGCTGAGATTAAAAATTATTTAGACCAATATGTTATAGGACAGGAACGTGCAAAAAAAATACTTTCTGTCTCGGTATATAACCATTATCAGAGAATAGAGAATAATCTCTTTAAAAAGGAAAAAGATACAAAGAAGAAAACCGCAGAGGATTTTATAAGACTGGAAAAGAGTAATATCTTGCTTCTGGGTCCCAGTGGCTGTGGAAAGACACTTCTGGCTAAAACTTTAGCAGAAAAGCTGGATGTTCCCTTTGCCATAGCAGATGCAACTACTCTTACTGAAGCTGGTTATGTAGGGGATGATGTGGAAAATGTATTGTTAAAGCTATACCATGCAGCCGGCGAAGATATTGAAAGTGCCCAGATAGGTATAATCTATATTGATGAAATAGACAAAATTACCAGAAAGTCTGAAAATCCTTCCATAACACGTGATGTATCTGGAGAGGGTGTACAGCAAGCCTTATTAAAAATATTGGAAGGTACGGTGGCTACTATGCCGGCACAGGGAGGCAGAAAACACCCACATCAGAAGAATATTGAAATTGATACTACCCAGATACTCTTTATTTGCGGTGGTTCTTTTGAAGGTTTGGAAAATATTATTAAAAGCCGGTTACAGGTTAGAAATATTGGATTTAAGGCAGATATAATCAAAAATGAAGAGTTCAGGGAGAAAGATAATATCCTGAAACAGGTTTTACCTGAGGACCTGATTAAATTTGGTTTAATACCAGAGCTGGTCGGAAGACTCACTATCCTGGCTAACATTGAAGAGCTTGACAGGGAAGCCCTAATGGATATTTTAACCAAACCTAAAAATGCCCTTACCTTGCAGTATAAGCAAATTTTCCGAAATCAGGGTGTTGAATTGAAATTTACACAATCAGCCTTAGAGGCGGTAGTGGAAAAAGCTCTAAGCAGAAAGACCGGCGCCAGGGGATTGAGGTCAATAATTGAAGAATCTATGCTCGATATTATGTATGAGATACCATCTCATAAAGATATAAGAGAGTGCACCATTACTGATAAAGTTATTGAAAATAATGAGATGCCAGTATCAATAAGAGAAAAGGAAAAGAAGCAAATAAAGGAGACTGCTTGATAACTAACACTAATTTTTAATAGCTTATTATTCTTGACAATTAGAGGCAGTGATAGTAATATAGCAAATAATATATTTGTGAAGGTGTTAAAGGGAAAGAGTAAATAAGACCAGATACACTGGTTTTGTTGAAAGTCCTCCCCAAACCTTTTGCTGAAACAGGAGTAAGTTTCAACGGCAGAACCGTTAACACTATTAAAGAGCTTGTTCTTTGTATCTTAAAAATGAAGAACAGGAATTAAGGTGGTACCACGAACCCTTTTCGCCCTTATAAAGGATGAAAAGGGTTTTTTGTAATTTTATTTAGGTATTAAAAGCTAAATAAAAGTAATAAATAGATTTCAATTCCAACAAAGGGTAAACACGGGGGTTCTCAAGGGAAGGATTTCCCTTGAATATTTCATTGAGGAGAAATTTACATGAAAAATAAGCAATATGTGGAGAGTAAACTGCCGACAGTTTATAATCCCAAAGTAGCTGAAGACCATTGGTATCAATTTTGGATTGATAACAATCTTTTTCAAGCTAAAAATAATATAGAAAAAGAAAAAAACTATTCTATTGTAATGCCGCCGCCCAATATTACCGGTTCACTACATATTGGCCATGCTCTTAATAATACTCTGCAGGATATTGTTATTCGCTGGAAAAGGATGCAAGGATTTAATGTCCTGTGGCTGCCGGGGACTGATCATGCCGGTATTGCCACCCAGAATGTGGTGGAAAGAGAGATAGCCAAAGAAGGAATGACCAGATATGACCTGGGCAGGGAAAAGTTTATAGAGCGTGCCTGGCAATGGCGGGAGGAGTATGGCTCTAATATCTTAAACCAGCTTAAGAAGATGGGATGTTCCTGTGATTGGTCACGATTAAGATTTACTTTAGATGAGAGGTTATCCAGAGCAGTAAGAAAGGTATTTGTAACTCTTTTTAAAGAGGGACTTATTTATCGTTCAAATTATGTTATAAATTGGTGTCCGCGCTGTCAGACCGCTTTGGCTGACATTGAGGTTGAACAGAGAGAAGAGAATGCCAGATTATATTACATCAAATATCCCTTAAAAGACTCCGGTGATGAATATATTACAGTTGCCACCACCAGACCGGAGACTATGCTTGGTGATACGGCTGTTGCCGTAAACCCAAAAGATGATAGATACAAAAAATATGTTGGCAAAATTGCCATCCTGCCCCTGGTAGGACGAGAATTGCCCATTGTAGCAGATAAATATGTTGACCCGGAATTCGGAACAGGAGCCGTAAAGATTACTCCGGCTCATGACCTGAATGACTTTGAACTTGGTAAGAGGCATAATTTAAAAGAGATTAATATAATAAATGATGATGGTACTACCAATGATAATGCCGGTAAATATGCCAATCTTTCTATAAAACAAGCCAGAGAAAGGGTGCTGGAGGATTTAGAAGAACAGGGATATATGGAAAAGATTGAAAATTATAAGCATTCTTTAGGACACTGTTATCGCTGTGATACCATAATCGAGCCATATCTTTCCCAGCAATGGTTTGTAAAGATGAAGGATCTGGCCTTGCCTGCAATTAAGGCAGTACAGGAAGGTCAAACTGATTTTGTTCCGGGAAGATGGGCTAAGGTTTACTTTGAATGGATGTACAATATTAGAGACTGGTGTATTTCAAGACAATTATGGTGGGGTCACCGTATTCCGGTCTGGTACTGTCAGGACTGCTCTGAATTTATTGTGGAAATGGATGACCCTGAGGAATGTCCAAAATGCCACAGTAAGAATATAATTCAGGATAAAGATGTTCTCGATACCTGGTTCAGTTCAGCCTTATGGCCTTTCTCTACAATGGGATGGCCGGAACAAACATCAGACCTGAAAGATTTTTATCCTACCAACCTTCTGGTAACCGGTTTTGATATTATTTTCTTCTGGGTTGCTCGAATGATGGTGATGGGGCTTAAATTTATGAAAGAAATTCCCTTCAAAGAAGTTTTTATCAATCCCCTGATTAAAGATATTGAAGGTAAGAAAATGAGTAAATCGAGAGGCAATGTCATAGACCCCTTGCTGGTGATTGAGCAATATGGCGCAGATGCCCTGCGCATGACCTTAGCCTCTTTAACCATCCAGGCGAATTATATCCGTTTATCAAAAGATAAGATTGAAGCATACCGTAATTTCACCAATAAAATATGGAATGTTTCCCGGCTGGCAATAGCAAATCTTCAAGACTTCAACCCTTTAGATATAAAAGAAGAAGAGCTAAAATTTAATATATTTGACCTATGGATATTAGGCCATCTAAATAAATGTATCAAAAAAGTGACTGCAAGTCTCAATAATTATAAATTTAGTGATGCAGCAATGGTTATTTATGAATTTACCTGGAATTATTTTTGTGACTGGTATATAGAGCTGAGCAAAGAAACATTATATAAAGAGGAGAACAGTATTGAGAAAAAAACTACTCAATATGTTATATGGTTTGTTCTGGAACATATTTTAAGATTATTACACCCCTTTATGCCCTTCATAACTGAGGAAATCTGGCAAAAAATCTCGCATCAGGGGTTGAGTATCTCTATAAGTGAATGGCCTTTACACAAAAAAGAAGCCCTTAAACGTAATATTGAAGAGAGGGTGCTGATTGTTCAGGAAGTTATCAAGATAGTTCGCAATATTAAAGCTGAAATGAATATTCCCTTAACCAGGAAAGTGGATTTACATGTCAGGGTAGTGGATAATAAAAAAGAAGATATACTAAAGGAAACCATACCCTATATTAAGAATTTAGCACATGTAAATCAAATATTATTAGGGGATACTATAGAAAAACCTGATTATTCCGCAACAGGGGTTTTAGAGGATATAGAAATATTTATACCCCTGCAGAATGTAATTGATATTGAGGCAGAAGTAAAAAGATTGGAGCATAAATTAGCTAAGATTGAGAAGGAATTAACTCTAATCAATAAAAAATTAAACAATATTGATTTTATTGAAAAGGCACCTAAAGAAATTATTAATAAAGAAAAAGAAAAAATGGAAGAATTAGCAGATATACGAGATAGGATTTCCGGTAACTTGAAAACCATAAAATAAAAGCAGTAGAAGCAGCATATGAAAAATAATTATAAAAAAGCAATTGAATATATCTATAATCTCAATAAATATGGCATAAAATTGGGGCTGAAAAATATTACCTGCCTTCTCTCACTCTTCGATAATCCCCATCTAAAGACCAGGGTAATCCATGTAGCCGGCACCAATGGAAAGGGCTCTACCTCGGCAATTATCCACTCCATATTACAAAATGCAGGGTATAAAGTTGGTTTGTACACCTCTCCACATCTGGTATCTTTTCAGGAAAGAATGGTAATTAACGGGGAATATATTACCCCTGATGAGGTAATCAGCTTACTGGAAAAGTTGAAACCGGCTATTGATAGGGTTGCCCGTACTGAAGGATGCCAGCATCCAACCTTTTTTGAAGTTATCACAACTATGGCTTTCCTCTATTTTTCTGAAAAGAAGGTTGATTTTGCTATTATGGAAGTGGGATTAGGGGGAAGATTGGATGCTACCAATGTCAGTCAGCCTCTGGTATCGGTAATTACTCATATTGATTTTGACCATATGGATAGACTTGGAAATACTCTGGCTGAGATTGCCGGTGAAAAGGGAGCTATAATTAAACAGAACACACCGGTTGTAAGTGCCGGCCAGTTCCCGGACGCTCAAGATGTAATTAAAAAGATAGCCAGGGAGAAAAAAGCACCTTTATATATCTATGGAGAAGAGATAGATGCTACTTTGATTAGCTCTCAGTTAAAGGGAAATTATTTCAATTATAGGGGGATTAATAATAAAATTGATAACCTCTTTGTACCATTGGCCGGTGACTTCCAGATTGAGAACACCTCTCTGGCTATTGCCACAGCAGAGTTGCTCCATAATATTGGTTTTGTAATACCCCAGGATGATATTATCAGAGGTGTAGCAAACAGTAAATGGCCTGGACGTTTTGAAATTGTCAGAGAAAAACCACTGGTCATATTAGATGGTGCCCATAACCCCAATGGTGTCGAACAATTTATCAAAAATTTAAAAAAATTAGTACCGGATAAGAAAATTATAGCCGTTCTGGGTATTTTCCAGGATAAAGACTATATTACCATTTTAAAAAATATTATCCCTCAAGTTAATCAGGTTATTCTCACTATGGCAGACAATCCTCGAGCTACCCCAACTGCAGTGTTAGCTGAAGAAGTAAAACATTATATAGATGATGAGAGTATCATTGAAACTAATGATGTTGAAACAGCTATAAATAAATCATTTCAAATTGCCCGGGAAGATGATGTAATCTGTATCACCGGTTCCCTGTACACAGTGGGTGAGGCAAAAGCCTATTTTCTGGAAGAAAAAGATAGAAAGTGGTAATTGGACTTGTTTATATTGTCTAAACAGGAGAAAATAGTTTTATTGCTCATTATCTCTGTTGTGATAGTATTCTTTGCCTGGAAACTCTACCTTCAAGAAAAAAACAGTATTACTATTATATCTGCTCATCAGGAAAACAGAGAGGCAAACCCGGCTATTGAAGAGACTGTAGAAGAAGAAATATGTATTATTCATATTGCCGGAGCTGTGAATCAGCCTGGTGTTTACCAGCTTTCTAAAGGCAAGCGTATAATTGATGCCGTAAAGGCAGCAGGGGAGGCAACAGAAAAGGCAATCCTCGATGCTGTAAATCTGGCTGCACCCATATATGATGGTCAGAAGATAATCATTCCTTATTTCATAGAAGGTGGGGAGAGGGGTAACCAAATAAGGGAAAGTGATGATTTAAATTTAAATTACCCGGAATACTTCTATTCCCAAAAAAGTAATTTAATAAATATAAACATCTCCTCAGCTCGAGAATTAGAATCATTAGACGGTATAGGGCAAGTATTAGCTGAACGCATTGTGGAATACCGTAAAAATAATGGTTTCTTTGACAGGATAGAAGATATTAAAAATGTTTCAGGAATCGGGGAGAAAAAGTTTGATGCAATTAAGGAGATGATAACTGTCTATTAAGAAAACATATCCATTATCCGGTTTTAAAGTACCACTGCTCTCTTTGCTGATAT
>JAQVGY010000011.1 GCA_028696495.1 Atribacterota bacterium | reverse complement strand
TTTACTATTTATTTCGGGTAAGAGATTGAATTATTAACCCAATACCCACTACAACAAGGATAATAGGCCAGAATTTGACCAAAATAAAATGGGGAAAGAAACTTCTGGTTAAAAAGAATAGCCCTAAAAAAATAAGTATTAAACCTCCCCAAACATGTTTGTTCCTATCCTCATGGCTTCCTGTATCAGAATAGTCCACCTCCTGCTCTGGTACCTCCTCCGGATTTTGGGGAATAATAATCCAGGCAATTATATATGCAATTAATCCTGCCCCACCTACAAAAACAATCAGTATTGCCAAAAGACGGACCAGAGTAGAATCTATCCCAAAATATTCGGCAATACCTCCACAAACTCCACCTATAATGCTATCTTTCTTAGAACGGTAAATCTTTTTTGCCATATATGGTACTCCTCCTGGCTTATAAAAAGTTTTTAAACTATTTATTTTTAAGATTTAAAAGGTAACGTTGTTCTGTTAGATTTTGACCCCATAGGAAGTGTTTTTTTTCTTCATCCAGCTGAAATCCGAATCTATTATAAAGAACTATGGCAGCAGCAAGGTGTTCCAATGTCCAGAGATAAATACTATCATAACCGGCTTCCCGACCGAAGTTGATAGTGTTTTCCATCAATAATCTCCCCAATCCTATTCCTCGATAGTCGGGGCGGATTAAAAACCAACGGAATTGTGCCTGTTGTGGCGTTTTTTCCATTATTGTCACGGTGCCTATAGCTTTTCCTTTGCTTTCGGCAATCCACAAACTGCTTCTTCCTTCTCGGTATTTTCGCGCAAACTCAACAATTCCTTCAGCTACATATGCCTCAAACTCATGATTGAAGGAGTATTCTTGATGGTATAACTCGCCATGCATTGATAGTACAATCCCTAAATCTCCATACCTAAAATCGTTTCGAATAATAATATCTTTTAAAGAATCTTTACCAGGTACGATATCTTGAAATCCTCTTTTTCAGAAATAGTAAAAAACAAAAAAAATGGCGGAGAGAGAGGGATTCGAACCCTCGGAACGGACTTATAATCCGCTCAATTGCTTAGCAGGCAACCACCTTCGGCCTCTCGGTCATCTCTCCGATTAAAGTATAACATAATATCCCTACAAGAGGCAACAAAAAATCGAGGGTCAGATTAAAAAATCTGACCCTCTTAGTTGATATATGTTAAAAATAAATTGACTTATAAGCTATTATGCCGCCTTCACTTGAGTCTTTTCTCTTCAGCAATATCTTTCTTCTAATTAATTGTAATTTCTTAACCGGTTACTGCCTCAGCCACTGTCTCTGCCTTCAACCTGTCCAAAGCAATAAGAATATGTAAGAGGTATGAAAGAACAGCACCATTGGCAGTCAAAACAATTCCAACTACTAATGCGGGAAGCAGATTAGAGACAAGCATGGATGTTCCAAAAAGAATTGATAGCAAACCCATGGCCAGCTGTGTTTTAAAGAGTTTTCCTAAAATAGGATGGGCGTGCTGCTGCGATCCTGCCGATGTTTTCAAACGTGGAATAAGCAATTTTCCTAAAGAAATTATTCCACCGGCAATATTTTGTAAACCCACCAGTATGGTCAGCAAGGCAACTAAAATCCCCGGAATAATAATAGATATTATACCTAAGGCAGCAAATAGAAAACCAAGTAATATCATCAGCCAGGTACGGGGAAATGGGCCAACAGGTGTATTACCCAGGGCTAACATCTGTACACCAAAGATGGTCATAAGTAATCCCAGCTGGGCGTTGGGTGCAAAAGGAATCAGTCCTAAACTCACTGGAATCAGCAGTAATCCTAAAAGCAGCATAAAAATACACATAAACAAAATCATAACCTTATCAGTAGAAAGTTCTACACCTCTCCCGGAGATTTTTTCTGCTTCTGGATATTTTTGATAAATATTTTTAAGAACACCGGCAAGGTATAGAACCGCTACACCATATATAAAAACTATCACTGCTGTCATTTTTGTGGTAATTAGTGAAGGTTTTAATACCTGAAGACCAATCAGTATTGATAATAAATAAACAGCCCCACATCCTATTATTAAATGGTTAAAGATTCCACCATATTTAATCCAGGTCTGATATTTTTCTTTAGAAATAAACAATTGCAGGAGCTGTGAAAGACCTCCCAATCCAAAACAAATAAAGAGCAAGAAGCGCGGGACCTGCCCTAAGAGACCTGGAATAAAGCAAGTACTAACACCAATTCCGGCAATGAATACCCCTGCTGCTACTATAGTATTAGACCTGGGTGTATCGCCAAAAGGAGTTTTTCCCAATGCGATGGTCTGTAAAGAGAATAAGACCAGAAATAACCCATAGAGACCGTCTTCATAATAAGGAAGTATTCCCATAGACACCGGGAAAAGCAATATACCGGTTATCAAAAGGGCTAATCCTGCAACAAGCAAAATTACCACCTCTAGCGGGAAATCCACTTCTTTTACTGAACTGTATTCTGCCATTTTATACCCTCAATCAGTCTTTTTGACACTAAAAATAAGTCCCTTTAGTGCGATAGTTTTCACGTCGTTCTGCAGCCAGCGCACGCGCCACTTTATCAAACTCTGGCCTATTTTCCCTGTAATATTTATCAATATCACGCATATTCTGTGGGAAGATGATTGAAAGAGACTTTTTCTCTAATTCCTGAAAGATATAGCCCACGGCTTCATCTACTGTGATAGCATCAGGTGGTGGAGTTAAATCTCCAAATATAGCAGTGATAACATTGCCAGGGCAGAATACACTGAATTGTAAACCTTCTACCTCTAATTCATATTGCAGGCTTTCGGTCATAGATATAACTGCACTCTTTGTGGCAGCATATACTGCCTGATAGGGAATGGGGACACACCCGGCTATCGAGGCAGTGTTAACAATATGACCGAATCCCTGTTCTCTCATAATGGGAATAGCTGTATAGGTACCGTAGATAACTCCCCATAAATTGAGGTCAATAATCATTTTCCATATATCAAAGGTGATCTGCTCGACAGGCAAGGTCATGCCCATACCGGCATTGTTAAATACAAAATCAAGATGTCCTTCAAAATCTTTAGCTTTCTTAATAAGACTTTCTACCTGCTCTAGTTTAGTCACATCAGTTAACAAAGGATGTGCTTTGCCAGGGAATTCATCATTGAGGCGCTTTCCTTCTTTCTCAAGATTCTCCTGGTTAAAATCACCCATAAATACAGAGCTGGCTCCCCTTTTAAGCAGATGCTCAGTTAGCCCTAATCCAATACCGGAGGCAGCTCCTGTTACCACAGCCACTTTATCTTTAAAATAGTCTGTCATACTATTCTCCTTCTTTAAGATAATGATTTATTAAGATAGTACTCTTGAGTCACCAACATTGAGCTGAGCTGAGGCTTTCATCATGTTGACACTGGTGTATTTCAGAATGGGCAAATCTGCCAGCGCCTTGATAATATGAGCCTGCAGGGGGTGCTCCTCTTGTTTGGGTACATTCCATTTAATAGTTCCTTCACCTACCCACATCTTCTTGGTGATTGCCTCCTGTGGATAAAGCGTAGCCTGGCTTATGGCATTGCCGCCCTTACCCAGATTGGGCAGGATACGCCAACCGAATAGATTAATTTTAGGATTTTCATTTATTTTATCAATATCACTTTGAGAGACTTCGGCTTTCCTGGTAAAATCTATTTTGAGGAAGGTATTGCTCTCATAGCTCGCTGCTGTAAACCAGTAATCACCACTATGGCGTTCTGTGGCAATATCAGCAAATATCTTTGGTATTCCATCTTCTTCCCTTCCCCCAATGATGGGACAGGTTAAGTTTTCCCAGACTACCAGGGCATAGTCCCCTTTTAAGCCTTCGGAATTACCAATGAATTTAACAGGAGCAGTAACCTGAACCAATCGGTACTCCCCGCCCGACATCCATTCTACATCACGACAGTTATTGAACTGTATATTAACTACCGGTTCCAGGAGTTCGAATAGTTCCGGGATATATTGTAATAACACATCAGGGTCAGTCTCGTACTGTACGTTAATTCCAGTCATATCATGGTATGCTACCCTGACTGGAAAAAATTCATGTCCGCCAAAATGGGCAGGCATCTTGTAGACATAGTTATCTTGAAATTTAAATCTCCCTTTCATAAGTTCCTCTATTTTTTTAAAAATACTAAAATAGTAACAGGTTATTTTTATCCAATTTAACAACAAGAGCTTTACATTTAGAAGCGCCGCCATCCCTCCTTTTTTGCCTCTGCAGGAAAACAAATATCTCAGTATTTTTGAGTTATCGAAGTAACTTATGCATATGTGTCGATTATTCTAAAATATTCTATATTATGATTATATTAATTATTCTTATATTTGTATACATTAAAAATATCGAAAATTGTTTTAAGAGCCTACCTTTTAATTCTTTCTAATGGTCTTATTTTGATATCAATAATATTAATAACAAACAAAACTATTATTCATAAAAAGATATTCTTTAACAATATTTACTGAAAAAACTATGCAAATTCATTCTTTGCGCTTTATGCCAGTAAATAATACATACCTTACCTTTAAATATTATTGATATTGTATAAAAAGATAATGTGTGGTCTCTATAATCATCTATTTCATTTCAACTACTGCTTAATCACTAATATTTTCAATATAATCACAGAGTTTTAAAACATCTTGATTATTTACTACCATCTCCTCTAAAATAGTACGGTTAGAAAGTTCCTCTCCCCAGAACGTTTTATTGGCAGCGGTATATGCTTTAATGGTAGAACCTTGAAGTGAACCTGCATCAAAATAAAGACCCTTCGTTATAGAATAAGAAAAGATAGGAGCTGTCAAATCAGAGTCAATTTCAGCTGAAACAGACCTTCCTAATGGACCAACAGTCCAGGCAAGAGTCCCTCCAAATTTAAAAGTCTTCTTCATGAATGCATCAAGGCCATCTGAATCATTGATTACCAGTAGTAAATCAACATTTTGAATACCAATTTTAGCGCCTACACCCAAAGCACTAATCTTTAAAAAAGCAGGCCCATACCAGATGCCTGTTTCAAAATCCCTTCTAAGGACAAGTCCTTCACCACTAAATCCGCCAACTCCCAGTAGTGCTATTTCAGTAAGAGAAGGGAAAATGGCTACCCCTTTTGCCCTTTTCAAAACACTTCTAAACATCCCACTGTCTAATGCTATATCCATATCTTTCAGGGCTTCTGTAGTCTCTTTGATAATCTCGTGAGGGGTTTCAGATGCAGCAAGGATAGCTTTTGAGGGTAAAAATGTCGTTAAAAAAAGAGATAGTATCAATAATAAAATTATTTTCCCCGGTACTTTTATTTTCATACAAACCTCCTGTATTAATAATAAACATTTTGAACTTCTTATCCTCTATAATGATTATAAAATTATAACATAATAAAAAGAGTTCGCTCCATTATTTTTTATCATTAAAAACTTTTTAGCTAAAAACCAAAAATTACAAATTTAATAATTGTATAAACTAAATTTTTGCTTTTTCAAGCGTGAGAGGGTTGCTCTGTCAGTCTGGTCTCTATGTAGAGGGGTGATGGCAATATAATTATTATCAACTGCCCA
This sequence comes from Atribacterota bacterium, assembly GCA_028696495.1. GTDB lineage: Bacteria > Atribacterota > Phoenicimicrobiia > Phoenicimicrobiales > Stramentimicrobiaceae > Stramentimicrobium. The sequence goes on along the minus strand of JAQVGY010000011.1, from coordinate 12,272 downwards.
GGAGTCTGTGCCTTCTTCTTTTTCCTCAATTTTTGTTCCATAAATTTTGTAGATTTGTTGTGATTTACCATCAACTATTTGAACTCTATCTCTGTAACGACATCTTCCTGTTGGAACAAATAAAGCCCCTTTTATTTTTGTAATTGGCACATTGGGGCAATTGATATTTAAATAGACCTCTTTTGGAATTTTCATTGAGTCCCATTTATCCAATAATATTTTTAAAAAACCAGTGACACTCTGGTAATATTTTTTATCTGAGCCATAATCGAGGGATAGAGCTATTGCAGGAACATCGGAAAAAGCCGCCTCACGACAGGCGCCCAGAGTAGCCGAAAAGCGTATATCATCTCCTAAATTTGGTTCATCATTTATTCCTGAAATAACTAAATCTACCGGGCCAATCAGCTCATCCAGGGCAATAATAATACAATCAGCCGGGGTGCCGGATACCTTATAAGACTCCTTCTCTCCTAAATTAAGTGGATATTTTTCAACTGATATTGTTTTATAAAAGGTAACCGCTCCGCTGAAGCCAGAATATCTCTTATCAGGAGCTACTACAAATATTTCATGCTTATCTGAGATTGATGTTATTAGCTCCTGTAAACCTTTGTCTTCTGTTCCATCATCATTGGTTACCAGTATCCGCATATAACAAAACCTTTAAAAAATATTTAAGACTAGGGGTCAGGTCTCAACATTTGACATTAAAGAGAAATGTCAAATGTTGAGACCTGACCCCTATTGCTAACTATTATTATCTTTTAATGATTCAATGACTTTTTCTCTCATTTTATCAATCTCTTTATCTTTATTGCATTTCTGTTCAAACCTTTTTACTGCTTGAGACACTGCTGAATAGTCCATTGCAAACATTTCGCCAATTTCTGCAAGTTTAAGCGGGGTTAAAGTTTTTATTAAATATAGTGTAAGGTTTCGATAGACATTACCCCTTCCCTTACTCAACAATTTATCCTTTTCAATCTGATTTACCAGGCATACTTTTTTAATTATCTCTTCGGGGCTATATGTATTTTTTAAACGGGTTAACGGTATCTCTCTTGAGACTTTCTGATCTTCAATTATAGCTTCTATCTTTTTAATAAAATCATCTTTCCCCAGGGCAATGTTACAATAGCTTTGTTTTAGAGGATCGGCTAAAGAGTGATTATGAGAGATATATTTCTGATATTCTATGGCTGATGAATTATAATCGGGAGAAAAGTAATTCAAAACTAAAGATTTATCTAAATTATCCAAACTAGATTTTCTTATATTTATATAGTCGAGGTAGCTACTCCAAGGATAGTCTTCCAATCTGTTTACTATTCCCGCCCGCATAGGATTCAGGTGAATATATGCTGATAGAATAAGAGCATAATTGTCTGCATCTATTAGGATAGAATTGAAACGACCTTGAAATACCGAACCAGTAAGAGAGTAGCGAGTTCGAAACCAATTGGCATAAGAGGTGTTCAAATAATGTAAGGCTTGGGAAATGTTTGGTTTTGTTGTTTTGATAAATAGATGGTAATGGTTGTCCATCAGACAATAAGCATAACAAGTAATGTCATACTTTTGGAAAGTCTCATTTAATTTGCGAAGAAATGTCCTCCTATCTGCACCATCATAGAAGATCTTTTCCTTTCGATGCCCTCTGGAGGTAATATGGTAAATAGCGTTTTCATAAGAGATACGTAATGGTCTGGCCATAAATGAATATTAGCATCGCCAATGAGTTATGTCAAATGTTGAGACCTGACCCCTTTACACTTTATACAAAAAAATTAGGAAAGAAAAAAGTGCAAAATAATTCAAAATATGTTATCTTTTTTAATTGAAGCAATAGTTGTCTTTGAGGATGAACAAGTGTTAATACCACATTTTAAATATGATGTTATCGTTATTGGGGCCGGACATGCCGGTTGTGAGGCAGCCCTGGCAGCAGCACGTCGTGGTGCCAGGACATTACTTATTACCTCCAATGTGGATAATATTGCACTACTGCCCTGTAACCCTGCTATCGGTGGCCCGGGGAAAGGACATGTAGCAAGGGAGATTGATGCCCTGGGTGGGGAGTTGGCTCAAAATACTGATAAGTGTACCCTGCATATTCGTATGCTCAATACCAGCAAAGGACCTGCTATGTGGGCATTAAGGGCTCAGGTGGATAAGAATAAGTATGTAGAAGAGATGTTGAAGACCATTGAAAAACAGCCAAACTTAACTTTGCTTCAGGAGATGGTCTGCCAGTTATTGATTAACAAGGATAGTATTGAGGGAGTTATTACTCAGAGCGGTATGCATCTTTATGCACCTGCTGTTATCTTAACTGCCGGCACCTTCCTGGATGGAAAAATTTATATTGGAAAGATATGTTATAGTGCAGGACGCGCCGGAGAGCTGGCTTCTATTGAACTGGCTAATCAGCTTAAAGAGTTAGATTTTAAAACAACTCGTTTTAATACCTCTACCCCGCCACGAATTCGCAGGAAAAGTGTTGATTTTTCTGAATTAGAGGAACAGAAAAGCGCCGGTGAACCACTTTCCTTCTCCTTCGATTCAGAAAAGAAGATTTATCATGAACACAATGTCTATATTGCCCGAACCAATATGAATACTCAGCATGTAATTGAAAAATATCTTGACCAGGTAGCACTGGTCAGCGGTACTACAGACAGTACTGCTGCAAGATATTGCCCCACCATTGAGGATAAGATTGTTCGTTTTCCACACCATAATACCCATCAACTATTTCTGGAACCGGAAAGTGTTACCAGTGATGAGATTTATGTACAGGGATTCTTTACCAGCCTTCCCCCGGTTGCCCAGCTGGAGGCTTTGCATACTGTTGGGGGATTAGAAAATTGTGAAATTGTTCGATATGGATATGCCATAGAATATGATATAATTCTACCTTTTCAGCTAAAATATTCCCTGGAGACTAAAAAGATTAAGGGTCTATTTTTAGCAGGTCAGGTTAATGGAACATCTGGTTATGAGGAGGCTGCGGAACAGGGTCTGATTGCAGGAATTAATTCGGTTCAGCTGCTAAACAAAGAAGAACCTTTCATTCTGGATCGCTCAGAAGCCTATATTGCCGTAGCCATAGACGACCTGGTTACCAAAGGTGTCACCGAGCCATATCGGCTGAGAACCGGTCTGGCAGAATACCGCCTTTTACTGCGGCAGGATAATGCTGATTTGAGGTTAACACCATATGGTTATAAATATGGCTTAATCTCAGAGGAGAGATATCAGAAATTTTTAGCAAAAAAAGAAGCTGTAGAAAGAGAAATAGAAAGACTAAATAATTTAAAGATATATCCCGATGAAGAAACCAATAAGAAACTGGAAAATTTAAATACTCCGCCCATTCAAAAACAGGTAACCTTAGCAGATTTGCTTACCCGTCCCGGTTTAAATTATAGTAATACCGCGATTTTAGATGAGCAAAGACCACAGTTAAACTCAGAAGTAATCAGTCAGGTGGAAATTCAAGTAAAATACTCCGGGTATATAGCCAGGCAGGAAGAGGAAGTTAGAAGATTTAAAAAGAATGAAAATTATAAAATCCCGGCAGATACCGATTATTCTCAGGTTTATGGAATCTCACATGAGGGGCGAGAAAGATTTTCGGAAATAAGACCATTATCCCTGGGTCAAGCCAGCAGAATACCAGGAATCACCCCTTCTGACATTACCGCCTTAATGATTAACCTGGAGAAATTAAAAAGAGCAAAAAAGATATAATAATCATTAATTGACTGAGATTATACTGACATTTTTCGTATTTTCAATTATTTTTTAAATATTCTTTTATTTTGCTAATTGCCTTTCAGCCGCTTGCAAGGTATTTTTCATTAGCATCATATTTGTTACCGGACCTACTCCGCCAGGTACCGGTGTTATTCTTGAGGCAAGGCGGGAAACTTCATCAAAATCAACATCTCCCACCAGCTTCCCTTTTTCTTCATTGGTCCCCACATCAATAACTATGGTGCCATCTTTAATCATCTCACCTTTAACCAATCTGGCTGCCCCTGCTGCTGCCACTACAATATCCCCTTTTCGGGTATATGATGCTAAATCTTTTGTCCTGGAATGGCAGACAGTTACTGTGGCATTGGCATGAGGCATCTTCAAGAGCAGGATAAGAGCAAGGGGTTTCCCCACCACACTACTTCTACCCACAATGACTACATGTTTACCTTCTACCTCAATATTTTCCCTTTTTAATATCTCAAAAACAGCCTCGGGTGTACAGGGTAAGAAATCGGGATTCCCCATGGCTAATTTACCCATATTGACCGGATTAAAACAATCCACATCTTTTGCCGGAGATAATGCTTCACGTATCTTATCCTCATTGATATGTTCAGGAAGAGGGGTTTGGACAATAATACCATGAACTATTCCGTCTTCATTTAATCGGTGTAACAAGTCTAATAATTGTTCTTCAGTTGCCTGTTCAGATAGGGCATGTTTTTCAAAGTCAAAGTTGACTTTTTGACAGCTCTTTTCAATCATACGAACATAAAACATAGCAGCAGGGTCATCACCTAAAATGACCACTGAAAGCCTGGGCTTCATATTTGTTTTTTGGAAGAATTGAGCAGACTCTAATTTTAATTCTTCACCTATAGTATCTGCAATAATCTTTCCCTTAATCAGGTTATCTTCTCTGTTCATCATCACAACTCCTGTTTTTTTGTTATTTTTAATCTCTTTCCTGGTGTTATCTTTAAATTTGCACCTTAATTTTGAAGATGTTAATTATTTTTAAATTTTCATCTTTATCTTAAGAGATGTCCATCGTGTTGCAGCCAGTAATTATTTTTACTGATAGGTATTACCCATAATAAGTAATAAGAAGTGATAATAATTCGGCTGCTAATCGATAATTGATAATATATATAAGAATATAAAAATATTCATCGATTATTCTTAAAGGATTATGGTAAGTAGTTTAGAGGATTAGCCGGTTTGCTATTTACTCTGACTTCAAAATGAAGATGAGAACCCGTGGCATTACCGGTAGCTCCTAAACGGGCTATGACTTCACCCTTACTGACACTCTGCCCTTTTTGAACCAAATTAGCTGAGTTATGGGCATAAACAGTAGAATACCCCCCTGGGTGATCAACTATAATGGTATTACCATAACCACTGATGCAACCGGAAAAGCTAACTTTGCCACTTTCGGCAGCCCTGATAGAATCACCGGTTCGACCATCTATATCAATGCCGGTGTGATAATCACGTCTGCCGCCAAGAGTTCTGTTACCAAAATGTGAAGTAATTAAACCCTTTATGGGCCAGGAAAAAGAAGGTGTAGAGCCGGAGCCGGAACCACTGCGGGCATTGGGAATAACCAGTTTCTGCCCAACAGATAATCTGCTATTTTCAGAAATGCTATTAGCACTGGTTATGGATTTCAAGCTAACCTCATATTGTTGTGCTATACGCCAGAGAGTGTCACCTTTTTGAACATAATATACAATGTCTTTTCTTTCAGTTGTCTGAGCCACAGAAGTACTGCTGGAAGCCTGTTCAGCTGCTGAGGCTGAGGCAGGTATATTTAATTTTTGACCCACAGAAAGCCTGTTCACATTCTGCAATTCATTTAAGCCCATAATATCATACATTCTTATATTGAACTTCTGGGCAATGCTGGACAAGGTATCACCCTTGGCTACCGTATATTCAATCACATTAGTTTTTATATTGTTTCCGCCAATAGCCCCAATAGCCGGTATCTGTAACTTCTGCCCCACAGATAATACATTTTTATTAGTTAAATAATTAACCGCTACAATTCCCTCTACCGAAACTGCATATTTTTGAGCAATACCACATAGGGTGTCTCCCGGTTTAACGGTATAGTATATGTTCTCGTTTTCTGGTATCTCCTGATTGGGCTGAATATCATTTTCTTTCTTTTCTTCTTCTGGAAGTGATACTAATGCAGAGGAAACCTGTTCATTCACTCTTATTTTAATCCTCTGTCCGGGATAGATATAATCCCTGGTACTAATCTGATTAAGCTGGCAGATTGTTTCGATAGGAATATGATATTTCTGGGCAATAGTAGAAATAGTTTCACCATATAATACAATATGCTCCACATAGCTGCTCTCGGACTTTTTTTCTTCTTTTTGAATTTCTTTCTCTTTATCATCGCTGTGTTTATCCCATAAAGGTATCTTTATAATTTGACCAATGGTCAGCCTTTCTTCATTTTCTAAATCATTTGCCTGAGAAAGTTCTTTAAGGGAAACCTGGTAATTTTGAGCAATAGTCCACAGGTTCTCACCCGGCTTTACCACATAATCAATTTCTTTGACCGATTCTTTGAATTCCAGGTTCAGACTGGCGCTGATATCTTTCAGGTCAGACTTTTCTTTCTGAAATGCCAGTGGAGCCTGTCCATCAGTGGCAGTGGAATTATTATCTTCCCGATAAATAATGTTGCTTTCGGTTATGGGAATTTTGACTTCCTGACCAATATATAATGAATTGGGCTGTTTTAGTTGATTTACCTTAGATAGTTGCTCCAATGAGAGGTGGTACTGTTGGGCAATCTCCCAGAGACTTTCTCCTTTTTGAACAGTATGAATTACTGTTGTGGTTGCTTCTTCTGAAAGATTGGTATCTGATTCATTATTGGGAATTTTTAGGCAAAGACCCGGATGGAGGGTCTCTTTGACATCCAGATTATTAGTTCCGGCAATTTCTTGTATAGACAATTGAAACTGCCTGGCAATAGACCAGAGACAATCGCCTTTTTGTATTTCGTAATCTATATATTCCTGAGCTAAAGCAACAAAAGTAAAATTTGTTAGAAAAATGATTAGCAAGAAAAATGATATTAGCCCGGCTTTATAGATAAAAGCTTCCTTTTGGCAATCCATCCTTCTGTTACACCTGATAAATTTAATTTGATTCTTAGTATCACCGACTGAGTTAAATTACTTGAACACTTGAAGAAATATTCTAATGTTGAACCGGGAAGTCAAAATAATAATAAGGAATAATTTTATCTTTGTCCCATTATAGTATATTACTCAAAAAAAATGCAAGGAATTTAATAAAATTTTTCAAAATTCCTTTTAATACAAACCAGCCATCAGCAGCTACACAATAGCAATGATAATACTTAAAAAAGCATCAAGGCCTGGTTTAGATATATTATTACTATTATTTATTTCCCCTATTGCGCAGCTGTTCTTCTAAATAGTTATCAATGGCTTCTTTTTTAAAACGCCAGATTCTTCCAATTTTTATAGCTGGTATTTTATCCTCTCTTGCCCATTGGTATATGGTTAGAGGTTTTACTTGCAAATATTCCGCTACCTGTTTTGCAGTTAGATATTCTTCCATTACTCTCTCCTCCCTACGATATAAATATTTTTCCTCATCTGATTGTTGAATTAGTTTTTATTGGTAGTAAAATCTTCTATACTCGGCTTTCTCTTTATCTTTGGCTATTTTATTTTGAGGACCTGGAAAAATAAAAATATTTAATTATTATTTAATGTCTATTTTATGGGTTTTTTATTACATTGTCAAATTTCGGTCTATCTTTAATTATATATCAATTAATTTTAATAAATAGTTCGATATACATGGTAAGAACGCATAACCTTTTTAATATGCTCTGATGTTTCCTGATATGGAATATTTTCAACAAAAACGTCTATGTCATTCATATCAATAGTTTCAACCCATTTATCTGTAATGCCAGGGCCTGCATTATACCCCGAAATTATCAAAAAAGTGTTCTTATCAAACCTCTCCTGTAAATATTGTAAATACCAGCTTCCTAAATTAATATTAAACTCCGGTTCAAAAAGTGAATCATATTCAAATTCTTTATAATTGAGTTTTTGGGCAATCCATTCACCGGTAGAGAAGACTATCTGCATCAATCCTCTGGCCCCAGCCCTCGATTGAGCATAGGGATTAAAATGACTCTCCTCTCTCATAATAGACCAGACCAGATAGGGTTCTACATGGTAAAAAGAGGCTATTCGTTTTACAAATTCCTCATAGAAGACTGGAAAGGCATACTGCCAGATTAATACAGGAAATTCTCTATTATTCTCAGATAAAAGTTCATCAAGTATAGTCTGGGCATAGCTAATTGATTGGTAATATTCTCCTGCTTCAGCATATGTTTGGGTAAGCAAAAACTGTAAATAAAGATTATTGGGTTCCTGTTTAAGGGCATAACTTATTTCCTGAACAGATTCTTGATAGAGCTGTAGGAATGTTAACAGTTCTGCCCGATAAGTAGATAACTGAGCCCTTTTCTCATTAGGAAAATGTTTTTGCTTAAATTCATCAAGAGGAATTTCTTTGCACCTGTTGATAATACTTTCCATATTATCACTATAATCTCTCAGCTCTCCTGGGATTCTAAAAGAATAGTAGCTGTCTGGAAATTGGGACAATAATCGCTCATACCATTTTGCGCCCCCTTTTTTATCTATTGGGTATAACAATTTTCCCATCCAGTACAATGCGTCATCTGTCCGGTCACCACGAGGAAAATATTCATAGATAAATTGGTAGTATTGCAGGGATTCGTTAATATTATTTTGATTGGTATAGTAACGAGACAGTTTCCAGGCTGCCTCCTGTGAAAGTGAAGATGACGGAAAATCGATAAGTAATTGCTTCAAATAGCTGGTTCCCTCTTCTAAATTCCCTTCTAAAAACCCAATTTCTGATAAACGCAAATAAGACAGTTGGGCAAAATAATTTGCTGAAAATTTTTTAATTATTTCTTTATATTTTTCAGCAGCACGGGTGCGATTTCCGGTAGATAGCAAACTACCGGCATAGAGGTACAGGGTTCTCACTATCACCTCTTCCTGCTCAGAATTATTATTAAAACTGTCTAATATGTATAAGCAATCCTTCATCGCCCTTTCATAATCACCCTGATAATAGATTGCCCTGGCTTTCTTGTAATGTATCCCTGCTAAGTCAATCTGCTCTCTGTATTTATCAATTGTATCCCCATATACCTGTTCTGCAATACTATAACGACCATAGTTGAATACGGTATCAGCAAAAAATATCAATAAACCAGGCGGGATTTCAAGTTGTCCGTTTTCCTGGATTACTTGAAACCTGTTTATATATTGTTCTTCCTGGAAGGAAATTTTTTCTCTTTCATAACGATTTTCTATTATTTCTTTCAGATAGGTAAGTGAATTTAGATATTGTCCTTCTTCCCATAAGATGTCACTCATCCTGGTTAAAACCCTGGCTTTAAACTTTGCTTCTGCTGATGTTTCCACTGCTAAATGACATTCTTGCCAGAATTGCTCCTCTTGATTGGACTCTCGATAGAGCAAGGCCAGTTGATAATGTGCTGAAGGGATAAGGCTGCTATTCGGATATTGTGTAGTTATTACTAAATACAGTTTTATAGCCTGGTTAATATCCCCTATATTCTGATGTGCTCTTGCCAAAAGGTAAATTATACATTCTTTCATTACCGGCATTCGATTTTGAAGGTCCTGGTATATTCCTATTGCTGATTCCCACTGTTGTATTTTTTCATAACACCAGGCTCTTAATAATTGGCTCTTCAGATAGAGAGGGATATAGAGGTTATTATATTCAATCTTTTCTAATTCTCCTATTCCCGGACCTAAGTGCCCATTTCCTATATAGGCAAGGGCATTGTTAAAATAGACATTGGGGGTTGTAAAACCATTATCTTTTTCTAAAAAATAAGAAAGCTGAAAAATTTTTAATTCTTTTTCAGCTCTTTCATTTTCTTCTATCTCTTGAGCACATAGGATTGAAGAAAAAATCAACAGGCTCAACAAAAAAAACAAGGAAAATAGGCTTTTTTTTATTTGACACCTGCTAAAGTTATTCAATTGCCAACCTCCCCCTGGTAACAAAAAGTCCTAAAAAGTGTTTCTTAGAAATCTTTGCAGCAGCTCCAGCACATAAGCCATCTCTTCATTATTACTTATGGTAAAACGAATATAATGGTTATCAAGGCCGGAGAATTCTTTCTCCCAGGCAGCAACGGTAAAGACATTCTCTCTCATTAAATAGTGCCATACCTGTCTGGTCTTTCCCTCAGTAAGAAAATCAGCCAGAACAAAATTAGATTTTGAAGGCAAAACTACAATGCCTGTATCGGAAAGACCCTTAGCAAAGAAATCCCTGGTATGGGCAATCTTCTGCCATATATCTTGAAAATAATCTAAATATTTTAATACTTTTATGCCAGCCATTTCTGCCATTTTATTCACCCTGAAATGTTGGAGATAACGGGCGATTTCTACAATGTTTCTGTTGGAAGAAACAGCAAAACCGAGTCTCAATCCTGCCAGACCAAAATTTTTTGAAAAACTTCGGGAAATTACTAAATTGGGATATTGTTCAATCAGATCTATTACAGATTCGCCTGAGTATTCATAGTTACATTCATCTACCGCTACAATCCCCGAAGTGCTGGATAATATCTTTTTAATTACAGCTCTTGGAATGGGTGAACCGGTTGGGTTATTGGGATTACATATCCAGACCAGGCTGGCTTTTTTTAAATCATCTTCACAATAATCCAACTGATACTGCCGTTCTTCTAAACAGGGAATAAATTTTTTATTAAACTTATTTCGTTCTGCACTGGCCTCATATTGAGAAAAAGTAGGAATGGGAATGAGGATTAATTTCCTGCCAAAGGCTCTGGTAATCGATTCAATCACCTCATCTGAACCATTGGCCGGTAGAATACAGTCTGGTGTTGTTCCTGCATATTCTGCTAATTTAGCAGTTAGTTCTTCATAACAACCACCACAGGGGTATTCGTTTATAAATGCCAGTTCTTCAGATAATTCCTGTAATAATAATTCGGGCAAAGGATATTTCAAACTGGAATGGTCTAAATGTATTGCTTTTCTCATTTTTATTTTTTCTCAACTATTTTTTATCGTTTAATTATTTATCAAACAGAAACCGATATTGCCCATATCCTTCTTTTTCCAAACTTTCCTTTGGTATAAAACATAGTGCTGCCGAATTAATACAATAGCGCAAACCAGTGGGAGGTGGACCATCATTGAAGAGATGTCCCAGATGGGAATCCGCATATCTGCTTCTCACTTCAGTTCTGACCATCATAAAACTCTTATCTTCTTTTTCAAGAATAAAATGTTCATCGATTGGTTTCGAAAAACTTGGCCAGCCGGTTCCCGAATCAAATTTATCAGTAGAGCTGAAGAGTGGCTCCCCGGAAACAATATCTACATATATCCCTTCCCGCTTATCATTCCAGTACTCATTTTGAAAGGGTTTTTCTGTACCGTTTTTTTGAGTTACCTCATATTGCAAAGGTGTTAATATTCTTTCTAATTCTTCTTTGGACGGTTTTTGATAATGTTCAACATCCCATTTGTTTTCCATAATATCTCCTGACCATTTTGTTTTAATATAGTCTGCCCGACCAGAGCCGGTATGATACATTTCATATCCTGTAGGATTTTTTTGATAATAGTCCTGATGATATTCTTCTGCTGGATAGAATTCTGTTACAGGCAATATTTTTGTTACAATTTCCTGAGTAAACTTGCCCGAATTTTGTAATTCTGACTTTGATTGTTGGGCAATCATTTTTTGTTCATCATTGTGATAGAAGATTGCTGTCCGGTACTGGGTTCCCCTATCAGCGAACTGTCCACCGCCATCAGTGGGGTCAATATTTTTCCAAAAGACAGCTACTAATTCAGCATAAGAAATGATATCCGGGTCAAATATTACCTCCACTGCCTCATAATGACCGGTCTTTCCTGTGGAAACTTCACCATAGGTTGGGTTGATTGTTGTGCCTCCGGTATAGCCTGATATGGCTTCTATTACCCCTTCAACTTTTTCAAACGCTGCCTCCATACACCAGAAACAACCGCCGGCGAAGGTCGCCTTTTCGGTAATTGCCTGACTGAAAAGAAAACTGCCAGCAGACAATATTATCAGAAATATAGACAATAATATCATAATTGATTTTTTCTTCAACTTCTCACCTCATTGTTGATAGAGTATAGTATCCCAGGAACCATATACTTCAACTCTACCATATTATCTTTACTTATTTTTATCATTTTATGTTTTATATTATAACATAATATTGTCAAGGGGATGGAATCCCCTTAATATCCCCCGGAATATTTTTAGCCGTTGGTCGTTAGTTAAAATAATTGTGGGTGTAAATGGAAGTGGTCATTGGTCGATGGTCGTTA
>JAQVGY010000081.1 GCA_028696495.1 Atribacterota bacterium | reverse complement strand
TTAGAGATAAAGGGGAGGTAAAAAGAGAGCCTATTATTTATTTCAGGGCAATCGATGAGCCTGGCGCTTATTGATTGCCCTTTTTTAGTTTAAGTAATTAAGCAAGCAGAAAAGAAAAAGTGGTAAATATAGATTTTTAAAAAGATTAGAGGAAGGAGGTAATAACTGTTTTTTAGAAAGTATTTAAAAAAGTGTTTAGTTAATAATTCAAAATTTTAGTAAAGGAGTGTTTTAAAGATAATGTTGAGAAAAAATAATTTTAATCGATATGTTATAGCAATTATTACTGTACTGATTGTTCTATCATTCTTATCAGCAATAGGTTGGGCTAATGGGGAAGGTGAGGAGGGAAATTATGGTCTCTGGTCTTTGGTACCACCAATTTTAGCTATTATACTTTGTATTGTTTTAAAAGAAGCTCTAATTTCCCTGATTATTGCTGTTTTAGTCGGTGCTACAATCCTGAATAGTGGTAACCTGTGGATAGGATTGGAAAATACTGCCAATATTTTGATTGAACAGGTGGCTGATTCCTGGAATGCCAGTATTATCCTGTTCTTTTTTATGGTTGGTGGATTGATGGGAATGATATTCTTTTCAGGCGGCGGACAGGCTTTTTTAGAATCAATCAGCAAAAAGGCTAACAATTCGAAGATGGCACAGATATTCGCCTGGCTGGGAGGCATTGTGGTCTTCATTGATGATTATGCCAACTCAGCCTTTGTAGGAAACCTCTTTCGCCCTCTCTCTGATAAATATTATGTTTCCAGAGAAAAATTAGCCTATATTGTAGATTCAACAGCGGCACCGGTTTCTTCTATATTTTTGATTTCAACCTGGATAGGTTATCAGGTAGGATTGATCGGAGAATCACTTCCGGAGGGATTTGGTGTATCCCCCTATTTTTTATGGCTGAACAGTATTCCCTATAATTTTTATTCTATTTTAGCAATTGCTATGGTAGGCATTATTGCCTATACTGGAAGAGATTTTGGTCCTATGCTAAAAGCAGAGCACAGGGCGAGAACCACACATCAGCTCTGGGCAGAAGGGGCCAGACCCCTGGCAGGTACTTCAGAATTAAAAGTAGCCAAAAATGCCTCCAATAATTCCATAAACCTCTGGATACCTATCATATTGCTGATAGTTCTTTCTTTCTATTTTATGTGGAGCAGCGGTGGGGGTAGTTCTGCTGAATCATTTTCACAGGCAATTTCCGATGCTGATTCTATGTTCTCCATATTCTTAGCCACGCTTATTGCCTTTTTTGTAGCTGTAATCATGTACTTAGTACAAAGAATAGCCACCGTGGCAGAGATAATGGATTCTTTTCTCAATGGTGCCCAGATGATGGTCTATGCTACCTTAATCCTGGTCTCAGCCTGGGCTATTAAAGCGGTATGTGACGAATTAGGTACTGCTCCCTATATCGTAAATGCTCTGGAGGGAATTTTATCACCAATGATTCTGCCTATCTTGACTTTCCTGGTTTCAGCCTTTATTGCCCTCTGTACCGGTACTTCCTGGGGAACTATGGGTATTGTTGTTCCTATCGTGATACCTCTGGGAATTAGCGTAGGTGCCCCTCTTCCCATTGTCATTTCCAGTGTTTTAACCGGTGCAGTAATGGGTGACCATTGCAGTCCCATCTCTGATACCACTGTTATGTCCTCTACCTTTTCCGGCTCAGACCATATAGACCATGTTAGAACCCAATTCCCATACGCCCTTACTACAACTTTTGTTGCAGTAGTTTGCTATCTACTGGCAGGTATGGGAATACCGGTTATTATCGTTTTGCTGGCAGGAATCCTATTGCTTTACCTGTTGGTAATGATTTTTTCTTCTCTATCAGCAAAACAATTAGGTATAACCTTTCCACTGGAAAAGATAGAGGGTAAATAGTAAATAATAAGCAGAATAAATAAACATTGTAACTGTAACCAATATCTGGCAATTCATCCTATCTTATATTGAAAGTGTTAATGGTAGGATGGGTTGCCTTTTATTTATTTTTAATAAAAATTATTTTTCTGGAAAGCATGGTATACACTCGATATAGTATAGTAAGGGTTAACTAAAGATTTTTAAAAGAAAATTGATTTATTAGATGAGAAATACTAAAATTATAATATAATATTTAAGGAGGGATTTTTTTGATAAAACAAAATATACTTATTATGGGTGCTGCCGGCAGAGATTTTCATAATTTCAATGTCTTTTTTAGAGACAAAGAAGACTTTAAAGTAGTTGCCTTTACTGCTACTCAGATTCCTGATATCGCCGGACGAAAATATCCGGCTCAATTGAGTGGTCCCCTTTATCCTGATGGTATATCTATTTTTCCAGAAGAAGATTTACCTCAATTAATAGAAAAATACCGAGTTGACCAGGTTATCCTGGCATACAGCGATCTACCTCACCAATATGTAATGGATAGAGCCTCTTTAGTTTTAGCAAATGGTGCTGATTTTAGATTGATGGGACCTCATAATACCATGTTACAGGCTAAGGTTCCCCTGATTTCCATCTGTGCTGTCCGGACGGGTAGCGGCAAGAGTCAGACCACCCGAAAGGTAGCCAGAATATTAAAAGAAATGGGTAAAAAATTGGTGATAATCAGACACCCCATGCCCTATGGTGATTTAAGCAAACAGATATGGCAGCGTTTTGAAAAATATGAGGACCTCGATAGATACCAGTGTACCATAGAAGAGAGAGAAGAATATGAACCCCATATCGATTTAGGTAATATCGTTTATGCCGGAGTAGATTATGGTGAAATTTTAAAAAGAGCTGAACAGGAAGCAGAAATCATTATCTGGGATGGAGGTAATAATGACCTTCCTTTTTATAAACCAGATTTTCATATTGTAGTTGCCGATCCCCATCGGGCTGGAAATGAAATGACCTATTACCCGGGACAGGTTAATTTAAGAATGGCAGATGTGGCGGTAATCAATAAGATTGATACTGCAAAACCAGAAAATATCAACCTGTTAAGAGAAAATATCTTCAAGCTGGCACCTGAAGCAGTATTAGTTGAGGCCGCCTCTCCAATTAAGGTTGAACATGCCGAAATGATTAGAGGCAAAAAGGTAATGGTAGTAGAGGATGGACCTACTTTGACTCATGGTGAGATGCAATTTGGTGCCGGAACTGTGGCAGCACAAAAGCATGGTGCCGGGGAAATAATAGACCCCAGACCATTTGCCATAGGCAGTATAAAAGATACCTATCAGAAATATCCACTTATAGGGAAAGTCTTACCTGCTATGGGCTATGGGAAGGAGCAGATTAAAGAACTGGAAGCAACTATTAATAATAGTGATGCCGAGCTGGTAATTATAGGTACACCTATTGATTTAAGCAGAGTAATGCATATAGATAAAAAATATGTTAGAGTAGGATATGAATTACAGGAGATAGGAAGCCCTGACTTGAAAGAGATTCTACTAAACCATTGTTTTCAAAAACAGCAATAAAAGAAGAGAAAAGGTAATATGGCATATTAGTTAATAGAAATCTATTTTTAAGGAGGCTTTTAATGTTTGGAGGTCAAACTATAATATCATTTAAGTATGAGCCAGTGCAAGTAAACGCTGGCTATACCGATAGAGTTCTCCACCTTAATCTATCCAATAAAGAGGTAACAATTAAAGAAGTGCCCCCAAAGATTAAAGAGGTTTTAACCGGTGGTCGGGGGTATGGTTTGTGGTATTTATGGCAGGCTACCAGACCGGATACCAAATGGAATGATCCCGAAAATGAATTAGTATTCTGTACAGGACCTTTATGTGGAATAACACAATACTCAGGTTGTGGAAAGAGTCATGTAGTTAGCCTCTCCCCGGAAACAGGAAGCGCCAATGATAATAATGCCGGGGGCTATTTTGCACCATTTTTAAAATTTTCTGGCTGGGATGCTCTGGAAGTACAGGGAAAAGCCGAACAGGATTGTATAATATTTATTGACGGAAATAAGGGAGAGGTGACTGTTCAAACCTATACTGATAAGGAGAAGAATTCATATCTATTGGTAGAAAAGCTATCTGATTATTTTGCCGAAGATGAACAGGATAAGTCCAATATCAGTATTGTTTCTGCTGGAGA
>JAQVGY010000080.1:2735-4167 GCA_028696495.1 Atribacterota bacterium | reverse complement strand
TTAGCCATATTCTACCGTCAATTTGCCACAATGGTCAGTGCCGGTCTGACCTTGGTCAGTTGTTTGGAGATATTATCCAAACAGACCGAAAATAAGCTCCTGGCTGAAAAGATTGAAGATATCAAAAAAAGTGTAGAAGGTGGTTCCACTCTTGCAGATGCCTTTGCCCTTCATCCAGAAGCTTTCTCCAAACTTTACATCAATATGATTAAAGCAGGGGAGATAGGTGGAGTACTTGATGATATTTTAAACCGTATGGCTACCCTTATGGAAAAAGAGTATGAACTACGGCAAAAAATTAAATCTGCTATGACTTACCCGCTCTTTATTTTTGGAGCTGCCTTTGTAATGGCAGTATTTGTACTAATCTTTATCTTGCCCCAGTTTGTGGGAGTATTCCAGCAATTTGGCGGCGAATTGCCATTTTTAACTAAAATGCTGGTCTGGGTCACGGTAATTTTCAACCGTTATTGGTATATCTTTTTTGTCGTTTTAGCTCTTCTTGTTGTCGCTTTTATTGCTTACGGTCGTACCAAACAAGGACATAGGAATATTGACCGTATAAAGTTAAAATTACCAATATTCGGTAATCTATTCCTTAAGACCTCCATTAACCGTTTTACCAGGACCCTTGGTACTTTAATCCGTAGTGGGGTACCTATCATTCAATCTCTGCGGGTTTCAGCAGAATCTATCGGAAATGATATCCTTGCTGAAGCAGTTATGAATGCCGCAGACCGCATCAAGGAAGGACAGAGCATCTCAACACCCCTGGAGGAAAGTAGAGTATTCCCACCCATGGTAACTCAGATGATTCTTGTTGGTGAAGAGAGTGGAGAGCTGGAGACCATGTTGTTAAATGTTTCTCAATTCTATGACCAGGAAGTGGAAAGAGCGGTAGAGCAGCTTACCTCAGTAATTGAACCTATATTGATGGTGGTAGTTGCCGGTGTGGTTGGGGTAATGGTTATTGCCATGTATCTGCCTATCTTCAGTATGGTTAACCTGGTTCAGTAAAACATTAATAGAGCATTATAGAGGTAAAATGATTATGTTCGAAAGAGAAATGGCAGGTAATAGTTCCAAACAGAGTAATAACGGTAAAAATATTGAAGAACATCTAAATTTTTTAAGAGAAGTTGTCCAGGAATTTGAAAATTCCGGAGAGCCGGAAGAAGAGCTCTTACAGGCAGGCTACATTGGCCTTTTAAATGCAGTAAATTTATACCAGAAAGATCAGGATACTACCTTTAAACAATATGCCAGACACCTGATTTGCGGTGAAATACGTAATTATATAAGAGAGAAAAATAAAAGAGTTGAAGTACCTGATTGGCTTTCAGTTATGATAAATAAATTGTTAAATCAGATGCTTGCTGCTTATCGGAAACAATTTAATAAATTTCCTGATATTAATGAGCTTTCAGAAATG
>JAQVGY010000080.1:0-2635 GCA_028696495.1 Atribacterota bacterium | reverse complement strand
CAGCTGTTTGATGAAAAGAAGGGGGTTAAATTTACAACATATGCCACCTGGCTCATTAATGGGGAGATACGGCATTATATCAGGGATAAATATTCAGTGGTCAAAGTCCCTCATTGGATAAGGGATTTCAACCGGAAAATCGATAAATTTGTTGAAAAATACCGTAGAGAAAAAGGTAGATTTCCCACCATTGACGAAATTTCAGAAAAGTTTAATATTACTGAGCTTGGTATTGTGGAAATATTGAAAGGTAGAAATGCAGTTCAGGTTATCTCCTTGGATAAGGAAATGAGAGGACAGGAAGGAAATACTGCTCCAATTATAGAAAATATTAAAAGCAAAGAATACCAAACCTTTCAATTACCCATAGAAGATGTTATACACTTAAAGAATGCTATGAGAGCATTAAAAAAGATTCAAAAACAGGTAATCTACTACCTTTTCTATAAAGATTTAACACAGATAAACATTGCCAAAAAATTGGGATTGACACAGAGGCAGGTTTCACGAATCAAACAAGAAGCTATAGATGAATTAAGGAAAAATTTTTAAATATTTAAGGAGCATTATAAGATGTTTGGGAAAAAGATTGTAGTGAAATACAATGATGGCACTATAATGAAAGGATATACCACCGATTTTAATCCAGCTGAAGATTTTTTTCATCTCTATCCTGTTGAAGAAGATTTAGAAACAGCCAGAGAGGATAAAATTAAAATTGATGTAAATAACCTCAAGGCAATATTTTTTGTGAAAACCTTCCTGGGCAATAAGGATTATAAAAAAATTAGAACCTTTAATGGTTATGAATCAAACCCTCCTCCTCAGCGAAGAATCATAATAGTTTTCAAAGATGGGGAGAATTTTTATGGCACCACCTATAGTTATTCCCCTGATAAGAGCGGCTTCTTTGCCTTCCCAATAGACCCGCTGGACAATAATGACCGTGTATTTATACCGAGAACTTCACTGGAAAAAGTACATGTAAAAAAATTCGGCAGCGAAGACTTCGACATCTACATATACGAAAACTAATCCCATCATACCCCAAACATCACTCGTCAAAAAAATGGTATATTGTAGAATATTATCGTTGGTTGTCAGCAGGTAATTATCAGCTTAAAAGTCTATAGCTAATGAATTTTGACTATCTGTCTTTGTCCTTGCAGGACGATTTCTTCTCCTGTCATTGCGAGCCTGCCTTCGGCAGGCGTGGCAATCACATCCACTATAGCCCGCACTCTTTGTCTTATGATACCTTCATTTATACCCCCATCTTTGTATTTATCTTTTTTCCTCTACACTTCTCCCCACATCTTATCTTTTTATTCTTCCAATTATTCTCACATCTTTGTCTTTATCTTTTACCAAAAACCATAAACCAAAAACTTTAATGGCAATCACATCCTACATTGCCCGCATAACATCACACAAATCCTTAAATTTTCAATCAATTAATTAACAATTATTTGCATTGTATATTGCATTATTATGTAGTATTATAAATTACAATAGACTGTTCTTTACCAGGAACAACGATATTAACAATATCTTATATACAATAAAGTTATATTTTTATAATATGAAAAGTATTTCGAATATGTCATTGGGAGGAGCTTTACTTTTCTGTCATTGCGAGTTTCTTTTCCTCTGTCATTGCGAGGAGCGGAGCGACGCGGCAATCACATACATCTAAGCCCGTTTCTCCTCCCGTCATTGCGAGCCTGCCTTAGGCAGGCGTGGCAATCTCATACTCTGTTGCCCGCAATGATTTAAACTAAATACCAAATACTAACGACCAACGACTATTATCGTAATACGGTATACTATTTTAGAGGTTTTAAATGGCAGGACACAAAGTAGTAGTTAAATATCAAGATGGTAAAATAATGAAAGGCTGGGTAGAAAATTTTAATCCCAAGCGAGAAACTGTCCTCATACATCCCTTAAAAGAGTATTCTCAAGAGGAAACATTAGAAATAAACTTAAGTGAGCTAAAGGCCCTCTTTTTTGTGAAGGATTTTATAGGCAATAGTACCTTTCAAAAAGCAAAAACTTTTGAAAATTATCCTTTCAGTACCCCAACTCAACGCCACACAATTATCCATTTCAAAGATGGTGAAAAGCTCTATGGCACCAGCTATGGTTATAACCCCAGTAAAAATGGTTTTTTTATCTATCCTATTGACACAAAGGATAACAATATCCGTATATTTGTCATAAAAGATGCCACCGAAAAAATAGAATTCCCATAACCAACCACCGTTAATCAGTGATGAGTGATAAGTAATTAGTAATTTAAATACAATACATTACATGTATTTGTCACTGCGAGCCAACTTTGCTCCTATCACTACGAAAAGTCTTTATTCTCCTTGCATTGCGAGGAGCCTTTATTATTTTGTCATTGCAGAGTTTTCCTCCTCCTGTCATTGCGAGGAGCGAAGCGACGCGGCAGTCTCATCCACTTCCACCCACACTTTTTGTCTTTGTTCTTATATTTGTATTGGTACAGATTCAAGACATGAGTAACACAAAACTTCAAGACATAGGTAACACTTTTTAATAAAATTAAAGATGAAAACTTATCTATTAAAAGGAGTGTTCATCTTATGCCTTGGAGGGAAATAAGCGT
>JAQVGY010000079.1 GCA_028696495.1 Atribacterota bacterium | reverse complement strand
CGTTATCTGGACTTGATAGCCAATCAAGAGATAAAAGAGTTGTTCATCGAAAGAAGTAAAGTTATTAAATATATAAGAAATTTTCTGGACAATAAAGGTTTTTTAGAAGTAGAGACACCTGTACTGCAACCCATCCCTGGAGGAGCCACAGCAACCCCATTTGTTACCCATCATTTAAGTTTACATCAGGACCTTTATTTGAAAATCGCTCCGGAACTCTATTTGAAGAGATTGTTAGTAGGGGGATTGGAGAAAGTTTATGAATTGAATCGCAATTTTCGCAATGAAGGAATTTCAACCAAACATAATCCAGAATTTACCATGTTAGAGCTATATGAAGCATATGCCGATTATCATACCATGATGGATATAGCCGAGGAGATGATTTGTGATGTTTTGAAAAAGCTTAAAGGTACATTGATTATCCCCTATCAGGATAAGATGCTTGATTTTACTCCTCCCTGGAGGAGACTGCCCATGTATGAATCGATTAAATCGGCTATTGGAGTAGACCCGGAGGAGATGAAGGATAGTGATTTGGAAGGTATTATTTCCCAGTATCAGCTGGAGTTGCCCAAAAATGCAACAAAGGGCGAGGTGATTAATGAGCTATTTGAAAAAAAGGTTGAACATACTTTAATTCAACCAACCTTTATTATAGATTATCCGGTTGAAGTATCTCCTCTTTCTAAACAGAAGCCGGGGCATCCTCACCTGGTAGAGCGTTTTGAACTTTTTATAAATTCTATGGAAATAGCCAATGCCTTTACCGAGTTGAATGATCCTCTGGAACAGAAGTTCCGCTTTTTACAACAGGCAGAAAGCAAGAGCCAGGGGGAGATAAATCAAAATTTTGTAGACTATGATTATATTGAGGCATTAGAATATGGAATGCCTCCTGCCGGAGGGATGGGCATTGGAATTGATAGGTTAATAATGCTTCTTACCAATAAAGATTCAATAAGGGAAGTCATACTCTTTCCTCAATTAAAAAGGAAAGAATAATTAGTGAGAATAGACAAGTTTTTAAAAATAAGCAGAGTTATTAAGAGAAGAACAGAGGCAAAATCTGCCTGTGAGAATAATTGTGTAAAAATAAACGATAGGATTGCTAAAGCTGGTGATACTATTAGAATTTTCGATACAATTGAGATTAGATTCAGGCATAAAATATTAGAGATAGAGGTTTTAAAAATTCCTGAAGGAAATGTTCCGGTTTCATCTGCAACTCAACTTTACCGGATTATAAAAGAAGAAAAAATTAATTTTGATTAGCAGGTCATGGTTTAAACAGAGCTTAATTTACTAGTGTATTTTAACTTCTCTCAGGGGGTAATGACATGGAAGACAAGATGATAATAGAAATAATTGAAAAAGTAAAACAATTGCTTAGTGAACATAATGAAGAAGAGATAAAAAGCCTGGTCGGTGATATGCATCCTAATGATTTTAGTGAGATAGCAGAAGAACTTTCAAACGAGCAGATTATAGAAATATTCAAATCTATCCAGGACCAGGAAAAAGTCGCTGAATATATTTCTGAGTTAAATACTGAATTGCAATCTGAGCTACTCAATGCCATGGGCAAAAAGGAAGCCTCTGAAGTTTTAAAAGGAATGGATACCGATGATGTTGTTGACCTATTAGGAGAAATCGCCCCTGAAGAATCCCGAGAATTGTTAGACCTGTTGCCCAAAGAAGAGGCAGAAGAAATTGAAGTATTGATGAAATATGAGGAGAATACTGCCGGCAGTATCATGAATAATGAGTTTGTGGCACTTTCGGAGTATTTGACCGTAGAAGAGGCGATACAGCATATCCGGGAAATGAGCCCGGAGGCTGAAATGATTTACTATGTTTACGTGTTGGACAAGAGAGAGAAATTAGTTGGTGTTTTATCACTAAGAGATTGGATTGTAGCAGACCCGCATAAGAAGATTTCTGAAATTATGGTAGAGGATGTTATCAGTGTCCTGGATACAGAAAACCGTGAAATAGCAGCAAGAATAATTGCTGACTACGATTTGCTGGCAATACCGGTAATTAACAAACAGGGCAAGATGGTTGGAATAATTACTGTTGATGATATTATTGATGTACTGGAAGAAGAGGTAACAGAAGATATCCATAAGATGGTAGGCTCTGCTGAGGTTTACGATGATAAACTAATCAAGACCAGCTCTCTAAAAAAAGCAAAGGCAAGATTACCCTGGCTTCTTGTCTGTATGGCTGGTGAGGTTATTTCTGGTTCAATTATTGAATTTCATTCCGGTATTTTAGAATTGACCTTAGCTTTAGCCTTTTTTATTCCCGTTATTATGGATATGGGAGGAAACATAGGAACCCAATCATCTACTATAACGGTAAGAGGATTAGCAACCGGTCAGCTACGAGTTGATGAGTTATGGAGAAATGTCTGGGCTGAGACTAAAGTGGGCTTTCTAATTGGTGTCACAGTAGGATTTCTCATTTCTATCATTGCCTATTTCTGGCAAAGCAGTTATATAATGGGAATTACCATCGGGTTATCTTTATGTTTCACCGTAATATTAGCTGCAACTATGGGAACACTAATGCCCCTGGTTTTTACTTATTTGAAAGTAGATCCAGCCCTTGCCAGCGGACCGCTTATTACTACTATTGTTGATGTGGTCAGCCTGATAGTATACTTCAGTATAGGGACTTACCTTTTTACACATTTAGGGTGACCTTGTATAAAAGAGCTTTATTTATATATTACATATATTACATAAGGAGGTATTTCAATGAGTGAAATTATTGATATTTATGCCAGAGAAATCCTTGATTCCAGGGGAAACCCTACTATTGAGGTGGAAACTTATTTAGAAAGCGGATTTGTGGGAATAGCACAGGTGCCTTCAGGTGCCAGCACCGGTACCTATGAAGCTGTAGAGTTAAGAGATAATGATGAGAAAAGGTTTAATGGAAAAGGAGTTTTAGAAGCAGTAGATAATGTCAATGAAATCATTGCACCTGAGGTAGTAGGAATAGACTCTCTTGACCAATGCTACATTGACCGGCTCATGATTGATTTGGATGGGACTCCCAATAAAAGCAGATTAGGAGCCAATGCTATCCTTGGTGTCTCTTTATCGGTGGCTAAGGCAGCGGCGGATTTTCTCTGCCTGCCTCTTTATCGCTATATTGGTGGAGTTAATGCAAAAGAATTACCAGTACCCTTTATGAATATTTTAAATGGGGGAAAACATGCTGACAGTGGTGTGGATTTGCAAGAATTTATGATTGTACCTGTTGGTGGAATAGATTTCACTGAAAATTACCGTTGGGCTGCTGAAACATTTCAATCTTTAAAGAAGGTATTAAAAAGAGAAGGATATAATGTTTCAGTAGGTGATGAGGGTGGTTTTGCCCCACAATTAAAATCCAGCGAAGAGGCTTTAGAGGTTATAGTGGAGGCAATTAGTTTAGCTGGTTTCCAGCCAGGGAAAGATATATACATCGCTCTTGACTCAGCAGCCTCAGAATTTTATCAAGATGGAAAATACATTTTAAGCAGAGAAGGTGTTGAAAGAACTGCAGAAGAGATGATTTCCTATTACGAAAGATTAGTGGAAAAATTTCCCATAATTTCCATTGAGGATGGATTAGCAGAAGATGATTGGGATAACTGGAGCAAACTAACAAGAAGGTTGGGAGACAGAATACAGATAGTAGGAGATGACCTTTATGTTACCAATCAGATTCGTTTAGAAAAGGGGATTCAGCTTGGTGCCTCCAATTCCATTCTTATTAAACTAAACCAGATTGGTACCCTGACCGAAACATTGGATACCATCGAAATGGCAAAGCGAGCTGGCTTTACCAGCATTATCTCACATCGTTCCGGTGAGACTGAGGATACCACTATTGCAGATCTGGCGGTAGCGACCAATTCCGGTCAGATTAAAACAGGCTCTCTTTGCCGAACAGATAGAATTGCCAAATACAATCAGTTATTGAGGATTGAAGAGGAGTTAGGGGAGCTGGCAGTTTTTAGGGGGAGAGGAGTTTTTCTAAGATAATGCCATATACCAGAGCTCTTTTGGAATCTAAAATTACCTGGGCTATAATCTTAATATTGGTTTTCTATATTGCTTTTGTCTTTTCAGAAAAATATGCCCGTATTTTAGAAATAAAATCCGAACTTGCTGAACTGGAATATGAGATTGATGGGCTTGAACAGGATACCCGGTTACTTTCTGAAAAGATTGATTTATTGAGTACAAACTTATATATTGAGAAGATAGCCCGAGAAGAATTGGATCTGGTGAAACCCAATGAAATCTTGTTCAAACCTATTAAAAAATAGATATTA
>JAQVGY010000078.1 GCA_028696495.1 Atribacterota bacterium | reverse complement strand
CCGGTCTCTTTAAATATCTCATTTTTTGATTGGTTTTTTCCCAATCTTTTTAAAACTTCTTTTGGTCTTTTCCCAAAAATTTTCGTTAAGTGCTCCACTCTTATTTTCACGCTCATTGCTTAGCTCCTTAAAATTGTATCAGCAAAATATTAAAAATCTATTTTCCATTTCTATTTTGGAAATTTATAATTATCTGCAATTCCTTGAGTAATCCTGTCAATAATAATGGCTAAAAAAACAATGCTAATCCCCGCCTCAAATCCCATTCCAATATCAATTCGGTTGATAGCCTGTAAAACGTTCAACCCCAATCCTTGAGCACCAATCATGGAAGAAATAACTACCATTGACATAGCCAGCATTGTTGTCTGATTGATACCCATCATGATGGTTGGAAAAGCCTGGGGTAATTCTATTTTTGTCAATATCTGCCAGGTGGTAGAGCCAAAGGCATGGCCTGCTTCAACCATTTCTTTAGAAACACCCTTAATTGCCAGGTCAGTCAAACGTATGGCAGGTGGTGTAGCATATACAACGGTGGCAAAAACGGCAGGAACGGTTCCCAGGCCAAATAACATGATAGCAGGTATTAAATAAACAAAACTGGGCATGGTTTGCATAGCGTCAAGTATTGGTTTTACTAATGTTCCCAGCCTGTCATTATAAGCAAATAATATTCCCAGAGGTACCCCGATAATACAGGCAATTACCACTGCTACCAATACTACAGATAAGCTAAGCATCATCTCTTTCCATAATCCCATCAAACCAATTAAAAAAATTAAACCTGCGAAAGTAATGCCTGATTTCCAATTCTTAATCTTCCACCCTAAAATAAATACCAATATAATGAAAATCGGCCAGGGAATCCATAGAAATAACTCCCTGGTGTGCATTAAAAACCAGAGAATTCCATTTTTAATTCCGTCAAAAAAACAAGAATAGTTTTGAACTAACCATCTTACCAGATTTCCCACATGTTTGCCTAAATTAATCCGCCAGACACTGGGAAAGCTAAAAAATATATCTGTCATAATTAATCTAATATTGCCTGCCTTAAATTCCAGATTTTAAAGCAGGCAATTTTCCTTTCTACAGTATATAACCCCGAGGTTTTAAGATTTATTTACTAAATATTATATTACTAAATTTAGTATTTTAACTAAAACCGATTTCTAATAATTTTTGTAATTCTGTATACAACACTGTCTAACAATAACAGCATTAATTACAGAGATTCTTTAACTTTCTGAGCAATTTCTTCGGGAACCCATTGTGTCCAGATATCTTCATTATTTTTCAGAAACCACAATGCTGCTGCCTTTTCATCAGTATCATTTTCCATCATATAAGCCAGAGCATCATTTGTTAATTGTTCACTGGTATGGTATTTACTTAGAAATTCTGCCAGCTCAGGGTTATTTTTTACGAAATTGGAGTTTGCGGCGATGTATATTTCCATTGCTTCAAATTCACAGGCAAATCCATTATTCCATAATTCTTCACTATATGGTTCATCTTCTAATAAGGTCATATCCAGCATACCCATAATCCAGGTTGGTTCCCAGTAATATGCCACAATAGGCTCACCTCTCTCATATGCTGCAACGATTGCCGCAGCAAGTGATGTATCTGAACCAGGGCTGAAATAATTATAATATTTATCCAAGCCGTAGGTTTTGACCTTTGTTCTCATAATGTTATCCACTTCCCAACCAGGAGGTGACCCGTATATTCTTCCCTTAGTACTATCCTCTTCATCAGGGAAGACTGGCCAGTAATCAACCAGGTCTTTCACCGTTTTTAATCCAGAGGCAACGGGCTCTATTCCTCGTTCGGAATCACCTTCAATAACAAAGGTGGGCACATATAATCCCTGGGTATTACCATCAAAATTGACACCTAATTCGACTATATCACCAGATTCTAATGCTTCAGAATATATTTCCTGAATATTACTAGACCAGATTTCCATTTGTATATCAATATCACCCATTCTATTTCCTAACATTATTACAAAAGTTGAGCCAGATACTAAATCCATGGGATGTCCGTAACCTTTTTCCATTATTATCCCTGCCACATAGCTATGGAAACGAATGCTCTCCCATCCGGTATCAGCAAAAACAACTGTTCCCTGTGCTCCCACAGTGGAACAAAAACTCATAATCATTAGCTGAATAACCAATGCAATCACGCAAACTTTAATACTATTTTTCATAAAATTAATTCGCTTTCTTTCTTTTTTTAATTATTTCTATATGTCCCTTTTTTAAAAACAAGAATCTTTTCTGCTGTTGTATTTGAGAACCATGCAAGCTTCATTCATGTATCATGTAGTTGTTTTAAAAAATATTTCATTTGATTTAAAACCTTTGAGCAGGTTGCCATAGACAGAATGTTAACAATTAATATCTTTAAAGTCAAATTCGCAGGGGGTATTTATGATAGCTGGAACAGAAGAGGTTGAAGCCGTATTAGCTTGCTATTTATTCAATATTCTATGAAGACAAATGAAGAATTCAGGGGGTATACCTGGGCATCCTGTTTTACATGGGTTTGGGATATTTCTGTGCAAATATACTGGTAAATTTCATTAATTGTTACCTTCCTATCTCTATTCAGGTCAGCCGGGTAGGGAAAATTAAAGCGATTATAACCACAACCCTCACAGAGAAATTTAGAAAAATAGCCATAAGGATTACCATCGATGGGATGTGGATTGATCGTCTCAAAACATTGCTGATTTCCGGTTGCTGATACAATGACCTGGAATCCCTGTGTGGCAAGATTACCCTTTACAGATTCTAAACCAGATAAATCATATGAAGCAAAGGTATCGATGACATTAGCGTTGAATCTTTGTAAGTCTTCGCTATCAGCAATCCCCCGAAAATACAATTCTTTGCCAATAAACCCGCCAGAATAACAGGCATCCATTATAACAATTTTTGTCCCGGGAATATTGCCTAAAACAGCTGCCAATTCTTCAACAGAAATATCTAAGGAATCATCAAAATTTTTGGCATCATGTGGCAAAATAGTAGATTTGCCATCTTTAACCCAGCCATGTCCAGAATAATAAAAGCAAGAAACGTCCTCACTACTTGCTTGTGAAAAGGTGGAGGCTATTCCCTCAAAGATATCAGACCGGGTGGCCTGTGCGCCTACCAGGCTATTGATTACAGAAAAAGAGGCTTTCCTATCACCAAATCGAGCTTTTTCAAATACCTGATGTATTCTATCTACATCAAAGGGAGGTGCTATTAAATTCATAATACCCGGCTCTTTATATTTATCTATTCCTACCAACAGGGCTCGGTATTTTGCTTCAGCTAATAATTCTATATTCACTGAGCTGGTTTGGCCCTGTTCTACAACCACTATTTCTGTCTTACTCATGGCAGGATTATCCAGAGTCAACAAAATAGTATGGGAACCCTGAAAAATATTATCAATAAGAGCAGGGGTTATCTTACCGGTATCAGCACCGTTAAGAAAGACCTTTGCACCTGAAGGATTACTGGTAACATATAGTGACCCATAAGGAAAGAGGAAACAGCCATTAAAAAATAATACAGTTAATATAATTAGAATTAAATTAATAACATAATTTTTATTTCTACTAAACATAACATCCCCTAAAGTATATTATTAATACCTGAAAACCAATTACAATCAGGATTATTCCACCAACCAGTTCGGCATATCTACCAAATATACTACCTAATATTTTCCCGATTCCAACTCCTATTAAAGATAGCAACAAAGTGGTTATCCCGATAACAATAATTGTTTTTATAATTTCAAGTCCTAAAAAAGAGATACAAACACCGCTAATAAAAGCATCTATGCTGGTGGCAACTGCTAAAAATAATAAGACCAGTATATTACTAAAATCAATCGATTGCCCCTCTTCTTTATTATGGAAAGATTGATAAATCATTCTTACACCTATCAGGCATAACAATAGAAAGGCGACCCATTGAGCATAGGGCTGTATATAGGTAATGGTATTATTCCCCAACCACCAGCCTATCAAAGGCATTGCCATCTGGAAGCCGGCAAATAATAGAGCAATATTCAAGGCAAAAGCAAAACTAACAGCAGGGGAAGCAATGCCTCCGGTAATAGAAACGGCAAAAGCATCCATAGCCAGCCCAAAAGCCAGGAGAATGGAGGATAAAAAAGTCATTAAAATATTTCCTAATTTCTATATGCTTTTTAATATGAAAATGATAATAATGAATAATATTTTGACAATAGGTCTGATGAAATGATTTTAACAAATAATCCTGAATAGGTCTACTAAAAAATTAAAATAGAACAGAACAGACAAA
>JAQVGY010000077.1 GCA_028696495.1 Atribacterota bacterium | reverse complement strand
TTATTCCGTTTTTAATATCATTTATTTCCCTATCAGCCTGTTGAGCAATGTCCAGGCTATTATCGATATAGGCTTCAATTATCTTCAGATAAAGCCCGGCAAACCTCTCTGTTAACAGATTCATCTCATCTAAAAAAATGTTTCTATACCTTGGAGGCGCAATAACAGTATTGGTTAAAGTTGCCACCACAATACCAATTAGAGTACTGATTACCCGACCTGTGGTATAAGGTAAAACTTCAGCTGAAACTCGCAGCATAACAGCCATGGCAATCAAAGATGCTAATGCTATCCCCTCTTCCCATTTTAAATGGTGACAGATCCAGATAACTATACTCACACCAGCACCAATCGCAAATATATTATTCCCAAAAATGTAATGCAATAATAACCCGAATAGGCCGCCCAAAATGGTTGCTTTTATCCTGATTAAACCTTTTTGAATTCCCACCGTAATGCTGGGTTGCATGCAGATAATAGCTGCTGCACCTGCTAAAAGAGGCATGGAATAGGGAATATAATTTGATAAAAAAAGGGATAAGGTGACAGCAATGCCTGTCTTTATAGTCCTTGCCCCTAAAAATATATTAGTCTTTCGTTTAGATAACAAAGGCTTTACCCATCTATTCTAATCTACATTGTTTTGTTTTGTGTTTACATATCAGCCTGTAACAGCCCATCCCTGGTTTCCTAATACAACTTCTGACCTGCCCTTCTGTTTGGCTCTATACAAGGCATCATCTGCTTCTTTAAATATTTCTTTATAAGTCTTTTCTGTCTTCAGGAATGCCACACCTGCACTTACTGAAACAGGGAATTCTTTGCTCATTTCTTTAATGGCAGCAATGATTTCCTCAGATTTGGATTTAACAAAATCAGCAGAAGGCACATTTTTTAAATAAACAGTAAATTCATCTCCTCCGATACGTCCTATAATATCTGTTTCTCGAAAAGCTGCCCTTAAAGCATTACTTATATTTTTCAACACCTTATCACCCTCTAAATGCCCGAATTTATCATTAATAGCTTTAAACCCATCACAATCTATTATTATAAGTGCATCTATCTCTCGCTCAATCTTGCTTTTTATTCTTTTAGTTATAAGCTCTTTAGTCGTTATACTATTATACAAGCCTGTTAATCCATCTAATTGTGACATAGTAATCAATTTTTCTTTTTCTGCCGTCTCTTTGCTTATATCGACAAGTTTGCCAATAATTGAGTGCAATCTCTTCTTTGTATCATATACATTTGATTTAATTATTCTAAAAACGCCAATCTCGCCATTGGCAAGAGGAAGCTTTACTGTGGAAACTGTTCCCTCTTTTCGCCTATCAAACAATACATCTCTTAACTCTTTTTTTACATTGTCAGACTGTTTCTCTATTCCCAATAAAGAAACAGATTTTTCAGAAAACATCAACTCATTAGTTTTTGTAGAATATTCAAACAGGTATTCATTAGACATTTTTGATAAATTCTCATATCTCTTATTCTGTAATTCTAACCTTTTATTGGAATTTATACTTAAGACAATAAGAAACAGTAATACAGCCACTACCTGTAAGACAACTAAAAAAACCTCTTTAGTATAAGTTTCTAAAACCATGGCAGGAGTAATCTTCCTGTCAATACCGGAGGCTATATCTAATATTATACTTTGCATTCGTTGTTCTTCAATTGCTTCAATTGATTTATTTATTATAGAAAGCAGTGTTGTATTTTCATGAGCAAAGCCTATACAATACTCTCTCGTTTCTTTCCCCTTAGGAATGGTAACTATATTTTTATAACCATTCTGCAGCTGGTAAAATGCCACCGAATAAGCATTTCCATAACTATAATCAGCTTGACCAGAGTTTACAGCACTTAAAGTGTCTTCTCTATTATTGTAGTAAATAGTATTTTCTTCTTTTACCCCTTCCGGTAAGTCGCCGCCTTCTATGTCAGCATATCTTTTGTCTTCTAACTCGTTAGAATCCAGGGAGGAATTGTAAAATAATACTGTTTCAGATTTTAAATATGGTTGAGATAAAACCATGCCAGCTGGTGTATATTTACGTGCCAAACCAAAAAATATATCGGCATCACTGCTAAAAGCATCTTCAATAGATGGGTACAATCTATATTCAAAGATAAGACCGGTCATATCGGCTATTTCTTTCAACACACTTACTGCTATCCCTTTTATTTCACCTTTTGAATCTATATAGTGTAACGGTGCCCCTCCATCAATAGAAGCTGCCATTATTACATTATCTTCAGCTATATAATCTTGCTCATCCTGAGTTAAAAGTATTTCGGCTTTGACGAGCTTAGCATTTCCTGTAATAAGAAATATTATCATAATCAGTATGGCTATAATTTTGAATATACAGTTAAACTGATACACATTTTTCTCTAAACCTGTATAGTTATTCATCTTTTTGGTAAGCCCTCAAAAGTTGATACTTTCCTTTTATATATTAACCAATAAGGATTGCATGTATTATAAATTGTATAACTTTATATTCCAAAATAAATAATAATATAACATATAATACTATAGCATATTAATGTAGGATATCATAGATAGGGGTAATAAAAGAAGCTTGAGCATTATACAGTAGAACTGGAATTATAATAAAGGGCTTAACTCCATTTTTGAATTTCAATTATATTACCTTCAGGGTCTTTGCCATATACCACATGTATTGTCCTCCCACCATCTACATGTCCTGTAACTACTTCCCCAACCGCTGTCCCTCCATTTTCTTTTAATTTTTCCAGGTATTTTTCTACATCATCAACAGCAAAGGCAATATGGGCAAATCCTTCTCTATTAATACTCTTTCCGGTATCTGGAATAGATTCATTATACTGAAAGATTTCCAGTGTGGGACCATCATCCTTAAACCCGGGCAACAACAGGTGTATGCCCCTTATATGAGCTGAATCTATTCCAGTAAGCCGGTCTAACCATTCACCGGATAAATCTCTCTCAGGAGGCTTTGGTTTACAATCAAAAACATCAACATAAAACTTTGCCAATTTTTTCCAATCTTTTGCCACTAAATTTATATGTGTATACTTGATTCCTATTCTCAGCACCCCCTTTTATTAACTATTCAGGCTCAATTCAATCCAACCCAAGCCGAGTTCTTCTAATTTTTCTCTTGTAGGAACCCCGTTTTTGTCCCATCCTTCCATTCCATAATAGGTCTTTACAGCAGATTCAAATTCACCCCTATCGATAGTTTTATCTTTTAAAGGACCACTTGTAAAGGCTTCAAAGAATCTGTCGGGAAGCTTATCATCATTGCTGGTGAAACCTTCCCTTATATTGAAACAACGGGCCATTGTGTTAGACCTTTCGCCAGCCTTAATAAGTTCAAACAGGCTTGTATTCCACCCGGTAACAGCATTGATTAGTTCCACAAGGTTTTTAAGACTCAGCGGTCCAATCGGTATCCCGACAAACTGACACATACAGATACTGTTGTACAAACTCCATATCTTCTGGGTATAGGAGAAGAATCTTACCTTCTTGGGACTTAAATCAAGGGGATTTATGGGTTCAAGTAATCCCAGTGGTTTTACTGAATTCAGAGGGAATCCATCAAAGGTAAACATCAAATCATGTGGAACTTCCATATGGTCTGCACCTGTAGGAGAGATGGCATATTGCAAACCTACTCCTACCTTTCCTCTCGGCTCATGCATGGGGAGTTCTTGACCTTTGACATGCATGGCAAATTTTTCTGATTGAGGACCGAACTTTTTAGAGGCATAGGCTACTCCTCTGGATAGAATTGCACCAATACCTTCTAAGTTCTTAATCTTTTCAATCATCTCCAGCATGGCATCGGCATTACCAAATTTGAGTTCAATTCCATCAGTATCACTTTTGTCTATTATCCCCTCTTCAAAACACTCCATAGCAAAAGCTATTGTGGTACCGGTAGAGATGGTATCAAGCCCATACTTGTTGCATAACTCATTACCTTTGGCAATAGCCTCCAGGCTATCGATACCACAGAGAGAACCTAATGCACCAATGGTTTCATATTCAGGCCCTCCATAATAGGGGTCTACATCATATACCCCTTCAACTTTGACTTCTCGCTTGCAACGTATGGGACAGGCATAACAATGCCCTCTATTGACCAGTATAGTATTTGCCATTGTTACACCTGAGATTGCCTCTGCACCTTCGAATTGTCCTTCACGGAAATTTCTGGTAGGCAGTATTCCTCCATTACTCAACCCTACTACACCACCGGCAGTTCCGTAATCATGCATACCCTGTGATACCCCTCTCCAGATAGAGGCAAATTCTCTGGCAATCTCTTTAATCTTTTCCGGGTCGG
>JAQVGY010000076.1 GCA_028696495.1 Atribacterota bacterium | reverse complement strand
GTAGCCCGCATATAGAATTGTGTTTGTTGACAGGACAATAGATAGAATCTATAATGTCTGTAAGAAATAGTAGTAAATAGAATAAATAAATATAAATATATAGAATTGATGAGAAGAAGAGTAAGTTATTGTTTGACATACAGAGAACCGTTGAAGGTGAAAAGGCGGTTGTCAACTTGATTGAAGTCCAACTTCTCTTGAAAACAGTCTGGCTTATTTATTCTAAACAAGATTTTTCTAAATCACTTTATAATTAATAGAGGATAGAATTTTCTATTGAATTAGGGTGGTACCACGTGTATAGACTCTCGTCCCTATGGTAGTGAATGTGAATGATTACCTGGAGGCGAGAGTTTTTTATTTCAGGGAGCAATTAATAGATGAATAGCAAATTTGATGATTTTGAATTAGTGGAACACACAGCAGATATAGGTTTAAAAATCTATGGGAAAGATAAAAGGGAATTATTTATCAATGCGGCACGGGGGATGTTCTTCCTTATCACAGGCTCTGTTGTTTCTTCTGTTCAAGATAAGCCGAAAAAGTATTTTACAGTGGAGAGCAATGCTTCTAATATTGAAGATTTAATAATCAGCTGGTTAAATGATTTACTCTATATTTATGATACCGAATTTGTAATATTTGATGAGTATACCATTAATTCCATGACCGAAAAAAAAATTAGAGCAAGAATCAGGGCAATCAAGATAGAAGATTCGCCCTATCAGATAATTAAAGAGCTCAAGGCTGTTACCTATCATAATTTGCATGTTTACCAGAATAAAGATGGAAGATGGGAAGCAAATATAGTATTTGATATTTAATACTAAATCTCTTAGTATTAAATAAAGGTGATAATACTAATTGAAAAACCCCATCTTCTTTACAAGAAAGGAGGTTTGCCCAAATGAAAGAAAACTGGGAAGAGATATTAAAACAGAAAGATACTTATGTTTGGGATATACCAAAAGAATATCAAGTTGGAATGTTGGTGGATGGGCGTGTCTATGCATCTGAGAGCCTCTTAAAACAGATAGTTACCGATAAATCACTCGATCAGGTAGTTAACGTCGCTTTTTTACCCGGTATTGTGGGTTATTCCTTAGCAATGCCCGATATTCACTGGGGATATGGCTTTCCCATAGGTGGTGTAGCAGCTACACGCCTGGAAGATGGGGTTATTTCACCCGGGGGAGTAGGTTTTGATATAAATTGTGGGGTAAGGTTAATACGGTCTAATTTACAACTTAAAGATGTTAAGGATAAGATGAACCAGCTTGTTGAGAGACTTTACAATAAAATTCCCTCCGGTGTTGGCTCCAGAGGGATTATTAAGCTAAATATCAATGAGGCAAAAACTGTTTTAGTAGAGGGCTCACAATGGGCAGTAGCCAATGGATATGGAGTAGAAGAAGATATTGTTTATACTGAAGAGAATGGTAAAATGGTTCAAGCCAATCCAGATATAATAAGTAATAGAGCAATAATGCGCGGGAGTACTCAACTGGGAACACTGGGTTCCGGAAACCATTTCTTAGAAATTCAGGTAATTGACCGGATCTATCAAGCGGAAAAGGCTAAAGAAATGGGGTTGGAAGAAGGAATGATTACTATTTTAGTTCACACCGGTTCCCGGGGATTCGGTCATCAGGTCTGCACCGATCATCTCTCGATTATGCAAAAAGCAGTGCAAAGATACCGGATTACTCTTCCCGATAGACAGTTGGCCTGTGCACCTATCAATTCTCCTGAAGGGAGAGATTATTACCAGGCGATGTGTTGTGCCGCTAATTTTGCCTGGGCTAATCGTCAATGTATAACCCACTGGTTGAGAGAGGTCTTTGGGCAGGTATTTCAAATATCACAGAAAGAGTTAGGGCTAAACTTAGTTTATGATGTAGCTCATAATATTGCTAAAATGGAAGTTCATGAATTTAAGGGTAAAAAGATGAAGCTATGTGTTCATCGAAAGGGCGCCACCAGGGCTTTTCCACCACAACATCCTGATTTGCCACCGAAGTATAAAGAGATTGGGCAGCCAGTCTTGATTCCCGGAGATATGGGGCGAGGGTCTTTTGTTTTAACAGGTAATGAAAAGGCTATGCAGGAGACATTTGGTTCTACCTGCCACGGTGCTGGAAGAGTGCTAAGCCGGGGTGCTGCTAAGAGGGCAGTTAGAAATAGGAATATTGCGGAGGAATTAAGAGAAAGAAATATTATAGTAAAAGCTAGAAGCAGGGAGACCCTGGCAGAAGAGATGTCTGAAGCCTATAAAGATGTATCAGAGGTGGTCAATGTGATGGACCAGAGCGGTATTTCCAGTAAAGTGGCTAGATTACGTCCATTGGGAGTTATAAAAGGTTAAAAATAGAATAGTTAATCAATAACATAGTTTCAGGAGGATTTTTAAGAGGATGTTGGATTTAAAACTAATCCGTTCAGAGCCGGCTCAGGTAAAAGATGCCCTGAAAAAGAGAGGGCAGGATGTTAATAATATCGATTATATATTAGAAATTGATGGTAAACGCAGAAAGATTATCTTTGACTCAACAGCCTTAAAACAGGAGAGGAACGAGGTATCTGAGGAGATTGCTCGCATGAAAAAAGAAAAAAAAGATGCCCAGGCAAAGATTGAAGCTATGCGAGAGGTATCTGCCAGAATAAAAGAGATGGATACCGAAATCAAATCTATAGAGCAGGAGATTCAAAATATATTACTGGAAATACCCAATATGGTTGATGATAGCGTACCGGTAGGAGCTGATGAAGAGAGTAATCAGGAAGTGAGGAGATGGGGGAAACCCAGAGAATTTGATTTTGAGCCTAAAGCACATTGGGATTTAGGTGAAAAACTGGATATTCTTGATTTTGAAAGAGGAGCCAAGATTTCTGCTGCCCGCTTTACCGTATTAAAAAACGAAGGGGCAAGGCTGGAAAGAGCATTAATAAATTTTATGCTGGATATTCATACCAAAGAACATAATTATCAAGAAATACTACCTCCTTTTTTAGTAAATGCTCAAACCATGGTTGGTACCGGTCAATTACCAAAATTTGAAAATGATTTATTTAAAACAAGTGATGAGTTGTATCTTATCCCTACTGCAGAGGTGCCTTTAACTAATTTACATCAGGGAGAAATATTATCTGAATCAAGTTTACCTCTCTATTATACTGCTTATAGTGCTTGTTTTAGGAGGGAAGCCGGCTCTTACGGTAAAGATATAAGAGGTTTAATCAGACAACATCAGTTTGATAAGGTGGAGTTGGTAAAAATTTCAAAACCGGCAGATTCTTTTTCAGAGCTGGAAAAAATGACTCAAAATGCGGAAGTAATATTACAAAGATTAGAACTACCCTATCGGGTGGTAGTTTTGTCTACAGGAGATATAGGTTTTTCAGCGGCTAAAACTTATGATTTAGAGGTCTGGTTACCATACCAGGAGAAATATAGAGAGATATCCTCCTGCAGTAATTGTACTGATTTTCAAGCACGCAGAGCCAATATCCGCTATCGGGAAGAGGAATCCGGTAAAGTCAATTTTGTGCATACCTTAAACGGTTCTGGAATCGCGGTAGGTAGGACGATGGTTGCTATTATAGAGAATTTCCAGGAAAAAGATGGTTCAATTATTATACCTGATGCCCTGCGTCCTTATATGAATGGATTGCAAAAAATTACAAGTTAAGGTAAAATTTGGTTGCTTATCTATTTCTTGATGCATTTGCGGAGGGATGTCCGAATGGCAAGGGGCCGGTCTTGAAAACCGGTGTAGGCGTAAGCTGTCTGGGTTCGAATCCCAGTCCCTCCGCCATATTCTATTAAGCCACTTTTTTATAAAACATTTTCATATAAGAGTTAAGAGTTATTTGAAGATGAAAGAAAAAGAAAAGGCAATAGGTTTATTAGATTCTGGTTTGGGTGGTTTAAGTGCTTTCAGAGAATTAAAAAAACAACTGCCTCAAGAGCAGGTTATCTATTTTGGAGATACTGCCCATGCCCCATATGGTGAGAAGAGTGATGAGGAGGTTCTTACCTATGTAATTTCTATTGTAGATTTCTTGCTAGAACAGGAAGTAAAACTGATAGTAATGGGCTGTAATACCGCTACTGCAGTCTCTCTGGATAAGGTTAAGGAAAGTTATACCCTTCCAATAATTGGAATAATTCGACCAGGTGCTCAAGAGGCGGTAAATAAAACCAGAAATAAGAAAATTGGTATTATTGGCACAGAGGTTACCATCCGTAATAAAAGTTATGAAAAAATAATCAAAGATATAGACCCATCAATAACTACCTACAGCAATGCCTGCAGTAATCAGATTATAAGAGAGATGGAAGAACAGTCTTTAA
>JAQVGY010000075.1 GCA_028696495.1 Atribacterota bacterium | reverse complement strand
AAAAGAGCAATAAAGAATAGAGGTATTAGTTTACCTCCTATATTTCCCCACTTTTTCATCAATGGTCACACCCATCTTCTTATAATCAATCTTAATCCCTGATATTACCCTTGTTGCTCCCTGTTCTATACATATCTCCTGTGCCTTTTTAACAATATCCAGCAACCGGTCAATATCTCCTTCCATAACCGTTTCCATAGCACAAACTTCATATTTCACACCACTGGAAGCGATATAAGATATTACTGCATCTATTACCTCATAGAGCCTCTCCTCTTCAACATAAGGCAATATCTGCAATCCTAATGTAATTTTAACCATATTAACCTCCAAAAAAAATCGCTATTACCTGACACCACAGGTAATAGCGATGATAAAGTATTACTCTATTAAAAATAATAGTTACTTCCCTCCGCTAGAATTACCTAGGTCAGGTTCAGGGGGTCAAAGCAAAATGCTTTTTCTCAGCACATAGCTCCCCCAGTAACTTTCTACCATTTTTATACTATTTTATTATATCTTAGCACTTTAACATTGTCTTGTAAAGCTCCATCTGTGAGGTATTAGGGTTGTTTTAGAATAAAAGCCCCAATCTGACTTTAATAAAATCGAAGATGACATCAGGAATGCTAACATCACAACAGCTTTCAATACCCTTAAAACCAGGAGCAGAGTTCGCTTCACAAATTTTAAAACTCTCACCATCAAATAACAAATCTATCCCGGCTATATCTAAATTTAACACCTTGGCACACTCGATTGATAGCCACTCTATTTCCCTGCTCACTGGAAAAGCTCTTACTTCACCACCGCGAGAAAAATTTGCCTTAAAACTGCCATCCCGGGATATCCTCTCCATACAGGCAATCACTCTGCCACCTACTATGAATACTCTCACATCATGACCTTTGCTCGTTTTAATAAATTCCTGTACAATGAAATTTGATTGAGTTTTAGCGGTATCAAGTAATTGCATAAGGTCTTCCAGATGACCCGGTTTTTCGCATAAAAAAACTCCACTTCCCTGTGAGCCTGAGATAGTTTTAACCACTATAGGGAATCCTATGGTTTCCTTGATTAATTGAATATTCAGGGGATATCGGGCTAATATAGTACGTGGGACAGGAAAATTGTCAGCAGCTAATATCTGCTGGGTAAATAATTTGTCTTTCACTACTTCAATACTCTGTGATGAATTGAAAGTGTTAACTCCCAGTCTTTCCAGATGTCGAATAACTGCCAGAGAGAAATAGGGTGTGCCGGCACCCTGCCTTGGTAATAAGAATTGGGGTAATTGGGTATAATGATTATCAACTATTATACTCTTATTATCATCTCGATTAACCAGTAAATCAAATTGTTCGGGGCATAATATCTTCAGGTTTATACCCCTTTGTTCTGCTACCTCCAAAAAACGATTCATTTCATATTTATCTTGAGATATCTCGCTCTGTCGTTGCCTATAGAGGATCCATCCCTCCATATATCTTCTCCTATTCATTATTTATAATAGTCTTTGATTATATAAGCAAAGTTTATTTTCGCTGATAAAGACCGATTAACTCAGCCTCAGCAAGTATATGCCCTTCCATGGCTTTTATTAAATCTTTTTTACGGCACCCCTCTTCTAAATCTAATTTGGTATCCAGGGCATATAGTTTAAAGAAATAGCGGTGGGTTCCTGAGGAAGGACAGGGGCCTCCATATGCTAATTTTCGAAAATCATTAATCCCCTGTGTACCGGGTACCTCACCTTCTTCTATCACATCTGTTACGTGAATATTAAAAACAACCCAGTGTATCCATATACCTGCAGGTGCATCAGGATCTTCTACTATAAGTGCCAATCTTTTTGTTCCTTCCGGAACATCCTCAATAATTAAACTGGGACTGATGTCTTCTCCATCACAGGTAAACTTTTCAGGAATGTACTCTTCGTGTTCAAAGTCAAGACTGCTTAATTTCATTTTGACAACCTCCTAAAAAAAATTTCTATTTCTTAAACTTCAAATTTTTGATAATTATAGCTTATTTTTATATATTATAAAACAAAATTTATGAAATAGAAAATTGCAAGATTAGGTCCATCTGTTTTAATAATATACAGGCATATGTTATACTTATATATTAATTACAGGTAAAAGCAGCTTTAACATTTTCTGATTCTGGTATCATATATATTAAGTATTAGCGATTTTCGCTATTCAAATTAGAAAGATGTGGTTAGGATTGTATGAAAAAAAATATATTAGAAATAAAAGATTTATCTATCTCTTTAAATGGGAAAAAAATATTGAATAATATTAGTATGGAAATCTGGGAAGGTTATGTTCACGCCATTGTGGGTCCCAATGGTGCCGGTAAATCAACATTGGCTTCTACCATTATGGGGCTGGAGGGTTACCGGCACTATACCGGCAGTATATTTTTTAAGGAAAAGGATATCAGTAAGCTTAGTATTGACGAACGTGCCAGATTGGGTATTACCTTTGGCTGGCAGGAACCAGCCCGTTATGAAGGGCTGCTTGTCAAAGACTTTTTAAAAGCAGCTGCCGGTAATAAAAATGATGATTTTATCTTTGAACAGTTAGAAAGAGTGGGGCTTGAACCTGAAGAATATGCTGAACGAGCAGTTGATAAGACTTTAAGTGGCGGGGAAAGGAAAAAGGTGGAGCTGGCTTCAATCTTAGTCATGG
The DNA here is from genome assembly GCA_028696495.1 of Atribacterota bacterium. Taxonomy (GTDB): domain Bacteria; phylum Atribacterota; class Phoenicimicrobiia; order Phoenicimicrobiales; family Stramentimicrobiaceae; genus Stramentimicrobium. The sequence goes on along the minus strand of JAQVGY010000075.1, from coordinate 1,663 downwards.
ACCCCGATCTGGTCTTATTAGATGAACCCGATTCGGGAATTGATGTGGCAACACTCGATAAAATATTTGAAGTCATAAAAGAACAAAAGAAAAAGAAAAGGACCATTGTACTTATTACCCACAGTTTGGCAGTATTAGAACAGGCTGACCATGCTTTTCTTTTCTGTAATGGAGAAATCTTAGAAAAAGCGGTAGCCAAAAAAATAATACCTTATTTTAAAGATAGGTGTATACCCTGTAAACACAAAAATATTCCGGATAAAGAAGGAGTACGACTTGAATAATAACGATTTAACCAAAGAATTATCCCAAATCACAGAAACCGATGATATCTTTAAACAGCCTGATATCGCGCATGTTTTCATTCATCAGCATAAGGTTATTCAATCACATCTTTTACCAGGTTTAAAGGTTGATGTTAAAGAATTTGAAGACCATATTGTGGTAAATACAATAGTAGAAAAAAATATTAAAATTGATAAACCGGTACATATGTGTTTTGGGATGTTGCCCGAGAAAGGTATTCAGAAAATGGTAATCCACAATGAGATTCAAGAAAATGCCTCAGCCTCTTTCCTGTCCCATTGTGCCTTCCCCAATGCGGTCGATATTCAACATATTATGGATGGCACTATTAAAGTTGGTAAAAATGCCCGATTCCGTTATTTAGAAAAGCATGTTCACGGTTTACATGGAGGAGTTAAGGTTTATCCTCATACCAAAATTCAGCTCTCAGAAGGTGCTCGATATTATTCAGAATTTGAATTGATTAAAGGCCGTGCCGGTCTCATTGACATTGATTATGAAGCTTTTTGTGAAAAAAATAGTGTTCTGGAGATGATTTCCCGCATCAGTGGTAAAGAAGATGATAAAATAATGATAAAAGAGACCGCTCATCTAATGGGAGAAAGAGCAAGAGGTTTTTTAAGTTCTCGAGTAGCCGCTACCGGTAATACCAGAGCTGAGGTATACAATAAATTAACGGCATCAGCCGCCTATGCCCGTGGACATATAGACTGTACTGAAATTATCAAAGACAATGCTATTGTCAGTGCCATACCCATTGTAGAGGTAAATCATCCCAAAGCTCATATTACTCATGAAGCGGCATTGGGTAGTGTGGATTCCAAGCAATTACAAACCCTTATGGCCAGGGGTCTAAATGAAGAAGATGCAACAGACCTGATTATTAAGGGATTGCTGAGTTAGTTTTTATTCAGGAGGTTCAAGTGATGAAAAAACTCTATCGTTCTCGAAAAGACAGTAAAATTGCCGGGGTATGTGGTGGTATTGCTGAGTATTTCAATATAGATTCTACCATTATCAGGTTATTGGCAGTTATTACAATTTTTTTTGGTGGAGGTGGCATAGTATCCTATATTATTGCCTGGCTGATTATACCACTGGAACCATCAGGAGAGGAATCAGCTGATTTTAGCAGAAAAACCGGAGGAGTGCAACAAGGTAAGCCAGAAACCACTATCGATGCAGAGATTATTGAGGATTCTCCTTCACATGAAGAAAAAGAGTAATATTTAAAAATTTTTTAATTTGCCCTTGACAAGAATAAAAACAGTGCTATAATATTTCTGGTTTTGAAATAAAGAAATAAAAACCATTAAATATTCTTTTCATTTTTATACCTCCTTTCAAACTCGCTTTG
>JAQVGY010000074.1 GCA_028696495.1 Atribacterota bacterium | reverse complement strand
ACAGACAAAGCTTTTGATCCAGGATTAGTAACACCATTTGGCAATGATACTGTATATCTGGCAACAGCTGATAATCAAGGCAATATGGTGTCTTATATTCAGAGCAATTACATGGGTTTTGGTTCAGGAATAGTAATTCCAGGAACCGGTATTGCCTTACAGAATAGGGGAGCTAATTTTTCTTTAGAACCTTCTCATACTAATTGTTTAAAACCTGGTAAGAAAACCTATCATACCATCATACCTGGATTTCTAAGCAAGGATGGTAAGGCAATAGGACCTTTTGGAGTAATGGGAGGATTTATGCAACCCCAAGGACAGGTTCAGGTACTTACCAATATGATAGATTTCCATCTTAATCCTCAATCTGCTCTCGATGCACCTCGCTGGCAGTGGATAGAAGGGAAAAAAGTTAAGGTAGAAAAAGACTTTCCTCAAAATATTGTAGAAGATTTAAAAAATAGGGGACACATAGTAGAGATTGCTGCAGACTCAAATGAATTTGGAAGAGGACAGATTATCTGGAAAGATAAGAATGGAACTCTAATTGGAGCTACTGACCCCAGGGCAGATGGTGCAGTTGCTGCCTGGTAGAATTAAGATATACAGTTTTAATTTTTAATAGTGGAACAGTAATTTATTTTTAAGACCATATTTTTTTAATCGAGAAGTTAAAGATATAATAAAAAAAGCTCCTATTTTTATAGGAGCTTTTTTACTCTTGTAGCCAACTGTTACTCTGCTTCTATGCTGATTTCTTTGGGCTGAACTTCGGGCTTCTTGGGCATAGTAACTTCAAGTATGCCATTTTTAAACTTGGCACTTATCTTATCTTTATCGATTTCAGTTGGTAATGAAATTGTGCGGGCATAATTGCCGTAAGCTCTTTCCCGGTAATAGTAGTTTTCTTTCTTGGTCTCTTCTTCTTTCTTGATTTCACCCTGTATAGTTAAATTATTTTCAGTTAGAGAGATTTTTACATCTTTCTTATCAACACCAGGTAATTCTACTTTAGCAACTAACTTATCTTTCTGGTCAATTAAATCAATGGCCGGTTCCCACATAGCGCCTTCAAACCAACTTCTTCTACCTCTGCCAGGAGTTTCAACTACATCAAAGAAATCATCAAAAAGACTTCTCATCAAATTTCTTCTTGGTTCCCATCTAATAAGGTCCATAAGAACACCTCCATTTTTTTCTTACTTCAAATACTAGTGCTATTAACATAATATGCCAATAGCATATATTCCTATTAACAATTATAATTAAAATAAAAAGTTTGTCAATAGTTTTTGGAAAAAAATTGTTTTTTAAAATTGAAGAAATAAAAAACCCCCTGATTTTGATCAAAATCAGGGGGTTTGTATTATTGTTTAGTAGTGTCTTCTGGGCCCAGAATCAAAGTCTCTTCTGGGTTTACGGGGACGAGCTTCATCGATTTTTAATGGACGTCCGTTAAACTCCTGATCATTCAAAGCCGCTTTTGCTGCTTCTGCTTCTTCGTTGGTCGACATTTCAACAAAACCAAAACCTTTGCCTTCAATGATGTTGACACTTTGAACAGTACCATAATTTTCAAACAATTCTTTCAACTGGTCTTCATTTACGGCATAGTTCAGGTTCCCCACATAAAGCTTATTGCCTTGCATCTCTTTACCTCCTTTTTTAAATTCTGTTCTTGTTTCTTCAGTAACATTTCTTTAGAGGCAAAGTAGAGCAAAGTCAAAAATACAGAAAAGCTCTAACAAAATATCACTGGAGACAGATCTATGATATTATTAATAATATACCATAAACCATTATTATTATCTAATAAATTTATATATTTGTAAATAATTAAAAAGTATTATAATTAAAAAAATCTGATGTTAGAGTGTGTGCTATATTGTCTGTAAAAGTAAAATGAGTTAATTTAAAATATTTGCTTTATTTAACAAACCAGATTAATATAGATACGCTTATTATTTCTGTCTCAAAGTTCAAAATATAATAATGTTCTCTGAGTGAAGTTTAACTATAAGAAGAAAAATAAATACAAAGAATATTTTAATTTAGAGGTGTTCATATGGATATGTTTTGTTTTCAATGTCAGGAGACGGCTAAAGGGACTGGCTGTACCAGAAGAGGCGTTTGTGGCAAAGAAGCAGATTTAGCAAATATACAGGACCTCTTAATCTATACCTGTAAAGGGATTTCTGTCTATAGCAGCAAAGCACGCCAGTTGGGGATAGAAAACACAAAAGCTAATAAATTTATCATTGATTCTTTATTTATGACAATAACCAATGCCAATTTTGAAAAAACAGATTTTATTAATAAAATCAGGGAAGGATTGGCTTTACGGGAAGAGGTTAAAGCGCAATTCCACAATGCAGGAGGCAAGCTACCTCAGAACTTGCCTGACTGTGCAGTTTGGGAAGCAGAGGATATCGCTGATTTGGAAAAGAAAGCGAATTCTTCTGAAGTCAGAATATTAGCAACCGAAGATGAAGATAAACGTTCTTTAAGAGAGCTCTTAACTTATGGTATTAAAGGGATGGCAGCCTATACCGAACATGCCTTTAATCTTGGATATGAGAATACTAAAATTTATGAGTTTATACAAAAAGGATTAGTTGCCGCCACAGATGACACACTTTCCATAGATGATTTAGTAAATTTAGTAATGGAATGTGGCAAGTTTGGTGTGGAAGCCATGTCATTATTAGATAAAGCCAATACTGAAACATATGGCAATCCAGAGGTTAGCCGGGTAAATATTGGGGTAAGAACAAATCCTGGTATCTTAATCAGCGGGCATGACCTTAAAGATATGGAAGAGCTGCTCGAACAGACTAGAGATACAGGGGTCGATGTATATACACATGGTGAGATGCTGCCGGCAAATTACTATCCGGCATTTAAGAAATATCCACATTTTGTAGGCAATTATGGTAATGCCTGGTGGAAGCAGAACGAAGAATTTGAAAAATTTAATGGACCGGTACTGATGACTACAAATTGCATTATTCCTCCCAGAGATAGCTACAGGGAGCGGGTATTTACCACCGGAACAGTTGGTTATCCGGGAATGGTCCATATACCTGACAGGAAAGAAGGACAAACAAAAGATTTTTCGCAAATTATAGAGATGGCTAAAACATGCCAGCCCCCTGTGGAGATAGAAAAAGGAGAGATTGTTGGCGGATTTGCCCATCATCAGGTTATTACACTGGCTGATAAGGTGATTGATGCCTTGAAAAGTGGTGCCATAAAACGCTTTTTTGTTATGGCTGGTTGTGATGGCAGGATGAAGAGCCGAAATTACTATACAGAATTTGCCCAGAAATTACCCCGGGATACCATTATCCTTACTGCCGGTTGTGCAAAATATAGATACAATAAACTTGATTTGGGTGAAATAAATGGAATCCCCAGAGTGTTAGATGCCGGACAGTGTAATGATTCTTATTCACTGGCTGTAATTGCCCTGAAGCTAAAAGAAGTGCTGGGGCTTGATGATATTAATCAGCTTCCCATTTCTTACAATATTGCCTGGTATGAGCAAAAAGCAGTAATTGTATTGATATCTTTACTATATCTGGGAGTGAAAAATATTCATTTAGGTCCAACTTTACCGGGATTCCTGTCTCCAGGAGTGACCAAAGTTTTAGTTGAAAAATTCAACATTGGTGGCATTACCGATGTAGAAGAAGATTTAAAGATGTTTCTCGGTTAAAATCTGAATTCTAACCCAAATTTAATCTTATAATCCTCTTCACGAAAAGAAATATTTTCTAATTGGGTGCTAAAGGTAAACTCTGGTGAAAGTTTATAATCAAGAGTAAGACTTGCTTCTCCGTGGAAATCAAGAGGAGTGGAATAGGTAATTAATAAATCATCACCAATATTTTTTCCAACTTCTAAGGTTAGATCAGCCAGATTCAGGTCTTCTAAAAAGAAATAGGAATCATCATTTCTGTGATTATTGAAAGTAATTCTGAGGAACTCAAGACCTAAACCCTCAGCAATTTCACGTTCGAAGCGCCTGAAGAGGTTTATTTGTAAACTCTGAAAGAGAATATTTACCATCTCCTGAGATAAGAGCTGGTTGATTTCGCCTTCTGAAAGACCCTCTATATTACGATCAAATGCCAACAGAGAAAGAATCTCGGTCTCTTTCAGGGCAGGCTGAGAGGATAATAGAATTTGTGGGTTTAAGAGGTTGCCCAGGACATTAATATTGATTTGTACTCCCTGTACATTGGTATTTGCCCTGGCATTCAGTTCAATATTATCGGGATTTATACCATTTATGGTTACCATTCCATCTAATATGGAGAATCTTTTATCGAAGTAGATAAAATATCCTTTTTTCAAAGACAGGGTACCTTTTGGAACCGGTTCTAATAAAGACCCATTCAAAACAATTTTGCCGCTTATGTCAATTTCAGCATTACTCATCTT
>JAQVGY010000073.1 GCA_028696495.1 Atribacterota bacterium | reverse complement strand
TACAGGTTGACTGCTACCGGGGGAGTTATCTGTCCGATAGCCAGGGCAATGACAAAAATAATACCAAAGAAGAGTGGGTCTATATTATAATAAGTCAAGATAGGCAAAAAAATGGGCATGAAAACATAAATAATTGAAATTGCATCCAAGAACATGCCGGCAATAAGGATGGCAAAATTAGCCAATAATAAGATGACAAGGGGACTTTTGGCAATATGGATGATTGTTCTGGCAATAGTATCGATTACTCCTAAGACCGCAGCAGCGATAGAGAATTGGGTAGCGAAAGTAACTACAAACATTACCACTGAAGATGTTATAACCGAATCAACTAACGCTTGGTACAAACTTTCTAAGTCGAGTGTATGATATACAAAAAGCCCCACAAAAATACTGTAGAAAACTGCAAATACAGCTGCCTCGGTTGGGGTAGCAATACCTGCATAGATTCCACCTAATATTATAACCGGAGCAAGTAATGCCCATATGCTTTCTTTAAAAGCCTGTACGATTTCTTTAATAGAGCCCCGTTCTCGAATCCCTCTGAACCCTCTTTTTTTGGAAATAAAATAGGCAGCAATGATGAAACAAAGGCCAACAAAGATTCCAGGGATTACCCCTCCTAAAAAAAGTGCCCCAACTGAAACATCGGTCACATTACCATATATAATAAAGGCGATACTGGGAGGGATAACAATAGATAACCCGCTAGCAGCGGCTATGGTAGCAGCTGAGAAATTTTTATCATAGTTTTGGGCAATCATTGCCGGAATCATGGTCAATCCTATTGCTGCAGTGGTAGCCGGTCCTGAGCCGGATACGGCACCCCAGAACATACAGGTAATTATACCAGCAATAGCAAGACCACCAGTAGCACGTCCCACTATAATAATAGTCAAATCTGATATTTTCTTTGCCAATTTTGCTTTAGACATCAGGGTACCGGCTAAGATAAAGAAGGGTATAGCAATAAGAGGAAATTTGGCAATCCCTGCAGAATAGTTTCTGGAAATCATGGTTACACCTATATTAAATTTCCAGATAGCATAGACTGAGGCAAATCCAATAGATGTTCCGATTGGAACGCCAATGAATAAAAGTACGAAAAATATGCCGAATAAAACAGCTATTTCCATCAGAGGGTACCTCCCTCAATATTTTGAAATTCTTTGATTGTACCTTTTACAATGTTTTTAAAGATAAATAATGAAAATATAGGTGTTCCTATGGTGTAAATCCATTGAGGTATCCTCAATGCCTCACTTTCCATATGGAAAAGGGTTATATCCATATATATTTCTCTGATAGCGTAGTAATCGACTATGAGAAACAGTAAAATAGCTATTAAAGATGATATTGTTGCTGCAATTTTTCTGGGAACTTTGGGAAGTTTTTCATATATGGTAATCATACCTAAATGGGCACCTCTTTCAAAAGCAATGGCAATTCCTAAGGTAGTCATCCAAACATAAAAATGAATGGTAATTTCCTCAGTAAAGGCAAACGATAGGTGAAAAAACCATCGGCTTAAAACATTCACAAAAGCAATAGAAGCCATGATAAATAATAATATTGCTGCAATAAGTTCCTCAGGTTTAATTTTGTTCTTTTTCATAATGTATCCTTTTAACTTTTTATAAAATATAAGGGGGATAGAAGTTCGGGTATCCCCCTTATAACATATTAGATAATACTATTTTATCACTGATTCATATCTGCTATGGCAGCATCAACTAAATCTTTGCCGATTATATCAATCCATTTGTCAGTAACAGATTGAGTTGCCTCAATGAAGGCATCAACCTGTTCAGAAGTTAAATCAACAACTTCTCCACCTTTGCTTTTTACATAGGCTACCTGATCAAGAACTTCTGGTTCATCTCCAAATTTGTCTTTTAAGAGATTGATTGATATATCTCCATCAAGCCCTCTTCTAGCATAGGCTTTTTCCCATTCAGCCGCCTCTTCGGCAGCCTCCCTTACAGCAGCCTTTATATCATCAGGGAAAGAATCCCATAATTTTTTGTTTAAACAAAAGATAAGAGGGTCAGCCAGATAATTCCAGTTGGTGATATATTTATGGTATTCCCAGATGCTTACTGGCAGAAGGACTCCGTAAGGATTTTCCTGTCCGTCTACAGCTCCCTGCTGGAAACCAGTTACAGCATCAGCCCAATTCATATGGATGGGATCAGCACCTAAAGCCTTGAAGATATCATCGTAAATAGCAGTAGGGCAGACACGAACCCTTAATCCCTTTAAGTCAGCTGGAGATGTAATTGGTCTTACACTGTTTGTTACCTGGCGGAACCCATTTTCTCCCCAGGCCAGGGCAATAACCTGCATTCTTTCCATTTCATCAAACAACATCTTGCCACTTTCACCATTTTCTATCTTATCTAAATTTTCAAAGGTTTTGATAAAAAAGGGAAGAGAAAAAAGATTATGTGATTTGACTACTGCTGACGAATTGATAGTTGATTCAACCGCAAAATCTATACTTCCTTCAGCGACAGCCTGCAGCCAGTTCATCTGTTTACCAGCAAGTAGTTGACTTCCAAAGTAGGGCTTAACCACAATTTTACCATCAGTTTTTTCTGCAATCAAATCAGCCCACCTCTGACCACCCATTCCCCAGGCATACGTATTGGTCACATTTATGGTCATAGTATATTCTTTTTTGGGTGTAAACTCTGCAGCTGCTGCAGAAGATAGGCAGATTGAAATAATTACAAAGGCAAGTATGCTAAGTGTGAATAATTTCTTCATTATAAATTTCCTCCTTATTCTATTAACAAGAAATATATTTTAGATTTAATGATACTCATTTTATACAACTTATACAACAATCTCTACACTACATTTCTTCTCTACTGCTTACCCTGATATTTCACCTCCTATCTCTTTCTTTGAAATTTTTCTCTATTTAGGTTACACATACATTTACCATAATGATAACCAGGGGTTATTTATTTTTCAAAGAGCGTTTTATTGTATTACAGGAATACTTCTTTTATAACAAATCAGGGCTTTCAATATAATGTGCCAGTTTTTCTAAAAAGCGTGCCGCATCAGCACCGTCTATTACCCTGTGGTCATAAGATAGGGAAAGATAAGCCATCTCCCTGATAGAAATTTTATCTTCATCAACAACACATGGTTTTTTAACGATTCTACCGACACCCAAAATTGCTACCTCAGGGGGATTTAATACCGGTGTAAAAAAATCTGTTCTCATCATTCCCAGATTGGTAATGGTGAAAGTCGAACCCTGAAGGTCTTCTTCGGTTAACTCATTCTCTTTAGCTTTAGCGGAAAGACTTTTTAGTTTTTCCTGAATATTATTTATGGCCAAAGTCTCAGTGTTCTTAAGTACCGGTACCAGCAACCCTCTTTCAGTATCGACCGCCAGACCAATATTTACAGCAGTATATTCCTTTAATTGGTTTTCCTCAAAGTGTGAATTAAATTGTTTTAAAGACAGGAGAACTCTGCAAACTAATAAAATTAGGCCTGAAGTGATACTGACTCCCATTGACTTAGTATGTTTTTTTAATTCTGTAAAATCAACTTCACTCATGTTGGTTAAAGTAATAGCCTGATGGTAAGACCGGGATAATCTATCTATCATTGTTTTTCTCAACCCCGACAACTTTTTTACCATAAAATCATCTTTTTTCAACTGTTCCCCGAATAAGAGAATATCTTTTTTTACTATTCTCCCCCCGGGACCGGAGCCGCTAACCTGAGAAAGAGTAATACCATGTTCTTTAGCCATTTTTTTAGCTAATGGAGATGCTTTAATAATGTGGACTGGCTGTGCCGCTCTCCTGTCACCAATCTCTTGAACAGATTCTTTATCTTTTGAGGGTATGGCAGAAGTTGTTTTTACAATCTCTTCTTTTCCTGTTTTGTCTGGCTCATACCGTTCATCCTTTTCGCCAATTATTCCAATAATATGACCGACTGGATATTCTTCTCCCTCCAGTCCTATTATTTTTAATAGAATACCCGATACTGGTGATGTTATCTCATTGCTTATTTTGTCTGAAGAAACCTCTAATAAAGAATCTCCTTTCTTGACTGAATCACCCTCTTTTTTTAACCACCTTTCAATATGTCCTTTTTCCATGGTCAAGCCAAACTTTGGTATCTTTATTTCATACATTTTTTCTAATTACCCTCCATCATTTGTCTGGCAGCATCGATTATGCTCTCTTTATCAGGTGTGACAAAATTTTGCAGGACAGCACTGAAAGGCATAGGAACATTGCGAGCCCCGATACGCATTATAGGTGCATCTAAGAAATCGAATGCTTCCTCCTGAATGGTACTGGAGACTTCTGCTCCCCATCCCGCTCTTTTCCATGTCTCATGGGCAACAATGAGGTGATTGGTCTTTTGAACCGATTTTATTACCAAATCTTTATCCCAGGGAACCAGTGTTCTTAAATCTATAA
>JAQVGY010000010.1 GCA_028696495.1 Atribacterota bacterium | reverse complement strand
TAGCAAATCCTGATACCAAAAATAGCATTAATCACCTAAGGTAGCTGTCATGATTGCCTTTATGGTGTGGAGTTTATTTTCTGCTTCATCAAAGACCACAGAATGTTCACTGCGAAATGCTTCATCGGTTACTTCCATTGATTTTAATCCAAACTCTTTAAAAACTTCCCCTCCTACCTTCGTATTTGTATCATGAAAAGATGGCAAGGGATGTAAAAAAATGACCTCAGGATTTCCCGTAGCTTGTAACAAATTCATATCCACCTGGTATTCTTTTAACAGTAATATCCGTTCTCCTATCAGGTATTCTTCTCCCATCGATACCCAAACATCTGTATAGATCACATCGGCACCTTTTACTCCCCTTAAAATGTCATCAGTGAGTTCAATAGTACCCCCTGATTCCCGGGCAAATCTTTTTGCTGCATCTAATGACTCTTTATCAGGATACAATAATTTGGGGGAAACGATACGAAACTTGATACCAAAAATCGCAGAAATTATCATCAGGGAATACGAAGTATTTGCCCTTCCATCCCCAACACATGTTATCACAATCTCTTCCAGGGGTTTTTTAATCTTTTCTTTAATAGTCATCAAATCAGCTATGGCCTGGGTAGGATGTTTTGTATCGGTCAATGCATTCCAGACTACTGCCCCTGAATATTTTGCTAATATCTCTACAGATTCCTGTTTAAATCCCCGGAATCCTATTCCGTCAAAGTAGCGACCCAACACCCTGGCAGTATCCTCCATAGATTCCTTTTTGCCTATATGAGAGCTAATTGCTTCCAGATAGGTAATATTAGCCCCCTGATCATGTGCAGCTACTTCAAATGCACTCCTGGTTCTGGTTGATGGCTTTTCAAATATTAAGGCAATGTTTTTACCTTTCAATTTTTGCACTTCTTTTCCGGCATACTTATCTTTTTTAAGTTCTACCGCTAAATCCAGCAAAAAAGATATTTCTTCCTTATTAAAATCCTTAAGGGTCAATAGGTGACGATTTCTTAAACTGACTGACATCGGTTATCCTTTCTATTTTTAGAAATTAAGACAATATTATACTTTTACAACAGGGTTAGAGTAATTTGGAATTGGTTACAGATAAAAGATATTATATTTCTGCCCTGTTAATGAATAAAACAGAATCAAATAGCTTAATTCTAAGATTCTTTTATATTTAATCCTTTTCTATATAATAGTTAATAGTGGCATATGCCCCTGTAATATTATACTATTTATGCAAAGACTGGTAAAGCAGGTTTTGCAATGCCCAAGATGCATTATTGATTCTCTAATCAAATAGATGAATAAATATGCCACTTCTCAACTTTGGCTCAAACCAGGTTGATTTGGGCGGCATAACCTGCTGCTTTTCTGAAACTGCAATAACCTCTTCTGTTGAAGTAGGAAAGAGAGTAAAAGCAACAACAGATTCTTCTTTATTCTTTTTTTCTATCTCAACTATGGCTTCATTCCCACCAAAAAATTCGATTCTATCACTCTTTTGGGGATTCTCAATTCCTAACAAGGGCTGCAAGACCAGGTCTTGCAAAATAGAAACATCTAAATGTTCCTTTATATTTCTATCTCGCCTATTCAATAAATCTTCTTTTAATAGCAATTGATACCATTGCCTGGATATATTCATACCAAATTCATGTCTTTTAGTCGGTAAAAATGGATTGTTTGATGAAATTTTCTCTACTTTAAATATCTCTTCTAACTTTTTCAAAAAATCATCTCTATTAAAATCAGGTGATACTCTTACTACCCGATGGTATGCTGAAATATGGATTTGATTATCTGGAATTAGAACTGCCGGAAAATACATATACTCATTATCCAGATTTGTTTCCTTCCCTGTCCCTTTATTTCTTTTTGATTTCAATATTTGAGCCACCTCTACGGCTGCAGCTGTTCTGTGATGCCCATCGGCAATATAGAGGCTGGAAACATATTGAAAAGCTTCTCTTAATGAGGTAATGATTTCTTTTTCATCAATCTTCCAACAGACATTTTTTATTCCATCATCAGATTCAAAATCATATATAGGTTTTTTGCTAACAACTGTACGATTTATCAACTCATCGATATGTTGATTATTTTTATAAATAATTAGAATACATCCGGTATGGGCTTTGGTTACCTTGATATGATTGACCCTCTGTTGATAGGCTTCTATATTGATGTTCTCATGCCTTTTTATTACTCCCCGAAGATAATCTTCTACTGATAAACAGGCTACTAATCCAATCCTTTGATAAACATTACTATTTTGACTGTAAAGATAGAAGCATTCCTCTTCTTCTTTCAGGAATACTTCTTCTCTAATCATCTCTTGGAGCTTTTTAGCAGCCCTCTTAGCAAGCTGCTGGTTGGTAACATTTCTCATCTCTATAATTGTCGCCTCTGGTTTAACAACCTTTAAAAAAGAATAGGGATTGTTTTTAATAATTAATTTTGCCTCTTCCTGACTTAAGATATCATAAGGCGGAGAGTTAACTTTTGAAATCAGCTCATCTCTTGGCCTTAATGCTTTAAATGGTTTAATATATGCCATGTCTTTCCCCTCTTATTTTCTTTTTCTGATATTCTTCAATGAGCTGGATAATCTCCTGACCAATCCTGTATTGCGCCTCCCCTGTTGATGCTCCAATATGGGGAGTAACAGATATCATATCATGCTGTAGCAGAGCGGTATTATTACATGGTTCCTGACAGTAGACATCAATGCCTGCCCCTGCTATCTCATTGTTGTCCAGGGCACTTATCAAGGCATCCTCATTGACCAGCCTTCCTCGGGCAGTATTAATTAAAAAGGCACTCCTCTTCATCATCTTAAACTGTGGCTCATCGATTAAATAACCATTATTCCCATATGATGAGACATGTAATGAGATAAAATCAGCTTGAGTTAAAACTTCTTCTAAAGGAAGGGATTGCCAGCTGCTGTCTGCTCCCTCTGTAATCTTAATATCACAATAGATAATTCTCATACCCAGGGCACTGGCTTTTTTAGCCAGTATCTTACCGATACGACCCATACCAATAATGCCCAGCATTTTGCCAGATAACTCCATACCTGATAATCTATTCTTATTCCACTCACCCTGACGCATTGAAAGATTGGCGGGAACCAGCTTGCGAGCCAATACCAGAATATGGGCAAGAGCAAGTTCTGCCACAGACTCACTGCTCGCCTCCGGTGTATTGAAGACTTCTATGCCCTTACTTTGTGCATAAGCTACATCAATATTATCAACACCCACTCCCGCTCTTATTATTACCTTAAGCAGACCGGTTTTTAGTGCTGAGTCGATATGTTCCCTGTTTACCTTTGTGGCAGAACGGATTATCAGTATCTCATTCTCCTGAATTTCCTTGAAGATTGCCTCTGGCTTCTGCTCTCCCTCTTGAACTGAAAACCTTCTCCTCTTCAACTCCTCTACCACCAGAGGATCTATCTTATCTTTAATGAGTATTTTAAGCATGGGTGTATATGCCTCCTGTGATTAATAAATGGTCGATTGCCGATAGCAACTCCTCTATATCTTCTACGGTCATATCACCCATGTGGGCGATACGGAAGGTCTTCTCCTTCAGTTTGCCATATCCGTTGGAGATAACAAAACCTGCCTCAGCAAGTCCTCTATTCAATTCGGCTATATTTATATTATGTGTATTACTAATACAGGTGACGGTTGTAGAGGCAAATTGTTCTTCGGGAAATAAGGAAAATTTGTCTTTAGCCCATCTTTGAACTTGTTCTGCCATCACCTTATGCCTCCTAAAACGATTGTCCAGACCTTCAGCCATTATGGAGTCGAGCTGACTGTCAAGTGCAAACATATGTGAAAGAGATGGAGTAAAAGGATATTGAAAATCCTTCTTCATCTTGTATTCATGTAATTTTAGTAAATCAAAATAGACACCCCGGTATTTTACACCCCTGGCTGCCTCTAATGCCTTTTCAGAGATAGAACAAAAAGAAAAGCCAGGAGGAAGACCTATACATTTCTGGCTGGAGGTAATACAGATATCTATACCCAGCTCATCTACCGGGATCTTTACACCCCCAAGAGAGCTTACCGCATCAACACAGAAGACTACCTCAGGATATTCTCTTAATGTATCAGCAATCTCGGCTAAAGGGTTCATTACTCCGGTAGATGTCTCATTATGTGTGATGGTGACCAAATCATACCTTGCGCTATCCAGGGCTTTTTTAACCATCTCACCCCTGATTGGCTTGCCATATTCCACCTCAAAGAGATCTGCTCTTACCTGATTGGCCAAAGCCATCTCATACCATCTCTCCCCAAATGCGCCACAGGAGAAGATAGCAGCACGTTTTGCGGTACAGGAGCGCAGGGCTCCCTCCATAAGACCGCTACCGGAGGAGGTAGAGAGTAGAATACCATTATTGGTATACATCAACCTTTGTAATTTGTTACTGATTTCTCTCTGCAGGTGTGATGCCTCTTTACTGCGATGCCCGAATAAAGGTTTAGACATCTCTTTTAAAACTTCCTCTCTTACTTCAACAGGACCTGGAATGAATAATTTTTTTCTCATTTCTACTACTACCTTTCTTTTTCCTTAATTAAATATAAAAAAATCCCCGACAGTTTTTTAAACTGCCGGGGACGATAAATACTTCGTGGTGCCACCCCAATTTAGCTAACCATTAAAATATCAGAGAATTAATAAATAAGCTCCTTGTTTTTAGATATAGCCCTTGCTTTTATTAACGCTTTCAGCGACCCAGGATAAACAGATTGACCTTTCTCCTGAATAATAGTTCAGATGGATTTCAGTCCATTCTTTGCTGATTTCTCACCATTATTCAACTCTCTGAAAAAGAATTAAAACTTACTCTTCTGTACTTTTATGATATATTCTATTGTAAATTTTTAAATTAAAAAGGTGTAATATTCAATTAAAATTAATAGTAACACTAACACTTTATCAATAATCTGTCAATATATATTATTAAATTTTTTTATTTTAGTGTTTAAAGCAACGGTAACCGGTAAAGACCATAATCATACCCAGATTATTTACGGCAGAAATTACTTCTTCATCTCTCTTAGAACCCCCTGGCTGAATAATTGCTTTTACTCCTGCCCTGCCAGCAACCTCTACTCCATCGGCAAAAGGGAAATAAGCATCAGAGGCTAAATAACTTCCCTTACAACGCTCCCCCGCTTTTTGAACTGCAATCTGTACTGAATCCACACGGCTCATCTGTCCCGCTCCTACCCCAACCAATTGCTTATTCTGAGAAAGGATAATAGCATTTGATTTGACATGTTTAACCATCTTCCAGGCTAATAATAGTTCTTCAATATCTTCCTTATCAGGTTTTTTTTCGCTTACCACCACTATATCATCCGGAAAAATAGTCTTAAAATCCCGGTCCTGTATTAAAAATCCTCCGGATATCTTTTTAAATTCTTTTATATGGCGGTCCTGTGTTCGCAGATTGCCAACCTCAACTATACGGCGATTCTCTTTCTTTTTTAAAAGAGATAGTGCACTAAGGCTAAAGGATGGTGCTACAATTGCCTCTACGAAAGGGGTGCCATGAATCAGACTGGCTAATTTATCTTCTACTCTTCTATTGATTCCTATAATGCTGCCATAAGCAGATAATGGGTCACTCTGATAGGCTTTTTCATAAGCTGCTTCACTGCTTTCAGCAACAGCTAACCCGCAGGGGTTGGTATGTTTAATAAATACCACGGCAGGCTCATCAAATTCTTTCACTATTGACAGTGCGGCATCCAGGTCAACAAGATTATTATAAGAGAGCTCCTTCCCGCTTAATAAGCGAGCTGACCCCAGGTTAGCCTCTTCTACCAAATTTTCTTGATAGAAGGCAGCCTTTTGATGAGGATTTTCACCATATCGTAAATCAGCAATTTTTTTAGCTCCAATAGCCAAATAATCTGTAAAAGAATTTTCATTGGGAATTATTTTTTTAGTTAAATAACGGGAAATTATACTATCATAATATGAGGTGTGCCGAAAAACCTTCACAGCCAACTTTTCTTTAGTGGAAAGGGATATTTTTCCATCAGAGGTGGACAATTCTCCTAATATTTCCTGATAATCAGCAGGGTCAACAATAACAGCCACATCCTGGTAATTTTTGGCTGCAGCCCTCAACAATGAAGGTCCGCCAATATCGATGTTTTCAATAGCATCTTCCAGAGTTACCTCTTCTTTAGAAATGGTCTGCTCAAATGGATAGAGATTGACTACCACCATTTCTATGGGTAGAATATTCTGTTCCTGCAATTGCCTTTGATGAACAGGGTTATCTCTACGAGCCAGTAGTCCACCGAAGACGTGAGGATGTAGAGTTTTTACTCTTCCTTCTAAAATTTCCGGAAAACCAGTTACCTCAGATATTAAGGTGACATCAATTCCGGTATCCTGTAAAACTTTAGCGGTTCCTCCAGTAGAAATAATTTGATAACCATATTTTGTTAATCCTTTAGCTAATTCAATAATACCTGTCTTATCAGAAACACTAATAATTGCTCTCTTTGTTTTTTCCACTTTTCTTTCCTTTCCCTTATCTCAAATTCCAATACATTGATTTGCACTTACTTAAAAACATAACCCCTTTTCCCCAATATCTTTTCGGTAATAACTATTTTCAAATTTTATCTTTCCTACACCCTGATAGGCTTTGTCGATTGCCTCTTTTAAAGTACCAGCCCAGGCGGTTACTCCTAATACTCTACCCCCTGCACTGACAATGTGACCATCTTTTTCCCTGGTACCGGAATGGAATACCACAATATCCTCTCTATGTTTTAATTCATCCAAACCGGTAATTTTTTTATCTTGCTCATATTCTCCTGGATAACCCTGTGATGCCATTACTACGCAAACCGCAGACTGTTCATTCCAGCTGAGTTCAATCTGATTTAATCTACCATCTATGGTTGCTTGAATAATATCCATTAAATCTGTCTTCAATCCCGGCAGAATTACCTGTGTTTCCGGGTCTCCAAAACGAGCATTAAATTCCAATACTTTGGGCCCATCCTCAGTGATAATCAGTCCTGCGTAAAGAATTCCTTTAAAGATTATTCCTTCTTTTTCCAAACCCGATATTGTTGGCTGAAATATTTTGTTCAGAACAATTTCCATATCTTCTTCACTAAAAAAGGGGACAGGGCTATAGGCTCCCATACCCCCTGTATTTAATCCCACATCATTGTCACCAATCTTTTTATGGTCCTGTGATGTTACCATAGGCAGGATATGTTTCCCATCACTGAAAACCAGCATTGATACTTCCTCACCACTGAGAAACTCTTCCAATAATACTCTTCTGCCGGCTTCCCCAAACCTCTTCTCCTTTATAATATGTGTTAAAGCCTGTTCGGCATCAGACTTATTACTGGCAATAAGAACACCTTTCCCCGCAGCTAACCCATCTGCTTTGATTACTAATGGGAAAGATTGGGTTTTTAAATAATCAATTGCTTTTTCGTAATCATCAAAAACTTCTGAATATGCAGTGGGAATATTATATTTGTTCATCATCTGCTTGGCAAAGACTTTGCTTGATTCTATTTCAGCAGCTCTTCTCTGTGGTCCAAAGATAGGATATCCTTTCTCTTCAAAGAGGTCAACAATTCCCAAAGAGAGAGGGATTTCGGGTCCCACTATGGTACAATCTATCCCTTTATTGTGAACAATTTTTAATAAACCAGAAAAATCATCTACTTTTACTTCCAGGCATTCTGCCTGTTCGGCAATACCAGCATTACCAGGTGCGCAATAAATCTTTTTAACTAAGGGGCTTTTCGCCAGTTTCCAGACAATGGTATGTTCTCGACCTCCACTACCGATTACTAAAACTTTCAAAAATTTATCCTCACAATCTTATTTTTAATACAATAAATCATCCCGGGCAAATTTACAGGGTATCCCGACTCTGATAATAAACTAACCTGTTTAAAATACCTCATAACTCAAATAACGTAATAAACTGTTTATGGAACCGGTTGGATAAAGATAGAGGTTATCAGGGATTTTTATCCGTTCTTCAAAGGTTGCACCAGCCTGTTTTAATTCCTGGACCGTCTTTTCACTTTTGAACATTTGCACCAATACCGATTCTCTGGCTAAAAAGAGAGAGCTGTATTGTAAAACCTGGGGCTTCTGTTTTGCAATTCCCGCATAACTAAAAATAAGTATACCGGGAGTAGCTGTATACCTTGATTTCTGAATAAAAGTAACCATCTGGGGTCTTGTCTCTCCTCTGACCAGGTCAATAGGTATTTTTTTCAAACGATGTTGGTAATCAAGATAGGTAAAAGGGCTATCCGCAATGGTAACATCTATTCCAACATCCTGAACGCAACGCTCTTTCAAAAATTGTATTAAGTTTTGATTTTTACTCCAATCAGTCCTGCCACCAATAGCAGATAAAGAAGCTTTTTTCTTCCCATGCTCCTCAACCCATTCCTTGCTGCTCTTTAAACCAAAAACAAATTGATACTCATACTTCAAAAAAAGGGAAGCAAATATTTCAAAAACTCCTTCTATATTGGTTAACCGCTCCACAAAATCATTTATCCAGTCATTACCATTCACTTTTTGCTACCTTCCTCTTTATACTTTTTTCTATTTGCTGTAGAGATAGGCATTAGAAACATATTGCAATACCATACGATGGGTATTAAAAAAAGAGGCATTAATGGCAATACAATGCCTCATAATATTTATCCATAGACTGCGCTTATCATAATAGGCTGGCATTATCTCTGTCTCTAATTTTTGGTAGAGGGAATCTGCCTCTTCCTCTTCAATGCTCTCCAGA
Source organism: Atribacterota bacterium (assembly GCA_028696495.1). Lineage (GTDB taxonomy): Bacteria > Atribacterota > Phoenicimicrobiia > Phoenicimicrobiales > Stramentimicrobiaceae > Stramentimicrobium. The sequence goes on along the minus strand of JAQVGY010000010.1, from coordinate 11,027 downwards.
TTTGCTGCTGAGCCGATAGACCATCCGGTAATACCTTCAATACATCCCTCTACCCACCAACCATCCAGAATACTAAAACTGGGAATTCCATTATGAGCAGCTTTCATCCCTGAAGTCCCGGATGCTTCCTGAGGCTTTCTGGGAGTATTTAACCATAAATCTACTCCACAGGTTAGAATTTTACCTAAATCCATATTGTAGTTTTCTAAATAAACAATCTTTATACTCTTTTTTAATGACAGATTTCTGGAAGCATCGATAATTCTTTGAATCAGTTCTTTACCCGGGGTATCTTTGGGATGTGCCTTGCCGGCAAAGACCAGTTGTATCTGCCCTTTTATACTGGCAATATCAATCAACCGATTTAAATCATAAAAAATGAGGTCAGCACGCTTATAAGCAGTAGCCCTTCTGGCAAAACCGATAGTCAATACATCTTTATTAAACTCGTAATTGGTCAATCTGTTAATATAGTCAATTAATTCTTCCTTACCTTTCTGATGGGCATTCCATACCTCATCATCAGGAATATTGAGGGCATAACGTAAACTGAATGGGTCAGATTTCCAGCCGGGAATGTACCGGTCATACAATTCAGCAAAGTATTGCCCGATCCAGGTAGGAGAATGAATACCATTGGTAATGGAACCAATATGGTGTCCTGGGAACATTTCCTGTGAAACTATACTGTGTTTTTTAGCAACTCCATTGATATAATGACTTAGATTGAGGGCTAATTGTGTCATATTGAGTTTTTCTTCACCAGCCAGACTCTTTAGTAAGTCATAGGGAATTATGTCTCCCAGAACTTGCTCGGCTAATTGATAGGAAAATTGATCCATTCCAGCTGGAACCGGGGTATGTGTGGTAAAAACACATCTTTTTTTTACCTGTTCTATGTCCCATTGGTGATTTTGGGTATTATTAGAATTGTTCAGTAATTCCAGGGCTAACAGGCTGGCATGTCCTTCATTCATATGGTATCTCAAAATATCCTGATAACCCAGTTCCTTTAGCATTCTTACTCCTCCGATTCCCAGTACTATCTCCTGAGCAAGCCGGTATCTGTCATCGCCACCGTATAAATAATAGGAGAGACTGCGGTCAAACTCACTATTTTCTGGTAAATCGGTATCTAAAAAATAAACAGGCACATTGCTGCCGTCAACACCTTTTACCATATATATCCAGGACTGAACAACAACCTTTCTCTTCTCTATTTCTACCTGAATACGAGCAGGCAGCTGTACTAACTCTTCCTGAGGATTCCATTCCTCCGGCAATTCATGTTGGAGTCCCTGTTCATCGAGCTTCTGTCTGAGATAACCTTTTTTATAGAGCAGAGTTATACCTATCAAAGGGACTCCCAGATCAGCTGATGAGCGAATGGTATCACCTGCTAAAACTCCTAAACCACCACTATAGGTAGGTATTTTGGAATCAACACAAATCTCCATTGAAAAATAAGCAATCTTATTCTCTCTTCTGATACACTCCTCATGTTCATAAAGCAAACCTTGCTTTGCTTCCATCTTGCCTCCATTTTTATTTCACTTTATTTCATAATAAATTATTGAAAAACTCATTTGAGTAAATCCATATTTAGCTTATTAAATTCTATCATATTTATTCAATTTCTAATAATTGTAAGTTAATTTCCTGCCAATAGGGCATTTTATGAAGTTTTAATAAATTTTTTATGAGCATTTTAAAATAATATCATATAATAAAGGAAGAATACAAAGTAAATATGTAAATAATATTAATAAGTCTGATAAAGGATAAGCAGGTCATAAAACATGTTGACCATTCAAAAGCGTTTATGGATATCCAATCTAATGCTGATACTAATTACTATTATTCTATTAATTGGTGTCAGCTTACTCATAACAGAAAAATCCCGGGAATTTATAGGGTTCCCCTCTTATGATGACCAGAGAAAGCACCCTGTCCTCAATAGAGCATTTCTCCGCACAGACAGAATAATAATAAAAACAATCGAATCAGAACCAGATCAATTTTTAGATAGTGATTATCTCAACCAGTTAGACAATTTTTTAAATTCTTTCAGTACTGCACTGATTGTAAAAAAAGATAATAATATAGTCTATTATTCCCCCTTCCTGACTGAAATTGATAATAATTATCATACTGTTTTAGAACAACAGATAAATACATCGCAAGGTGAAGATGATATTGTTAGAATTTCAGATACTCTATTTATGAAAACTGTTCCTATTACCTTTGCTGATAATAGTAAGGGTAATTTATTCTTAATAAATGATGCCACTGCTATCTCTTTGGAATTACAGACTTTTAAAAATACAATTATCTATATTCTGGTATTATTTTTAATTATAATGGTAATTATAAATACCCTGATAACTTATTTCTTATCCAAACAGATTGTCAACCCTATTATTCGTCTTAAAAATGCGGCACAACAGATTCAAAAGGGCGATTATAATTTTCAATTGAAGGCACCCAGTAAAGACGAAATTGGAGCATTGTTTGAAAGTTTTGAAGAAGCGCGTAAACAACTGAAAAAATCTGAAGAAACGCAAAAGAAATACGAACAAAACCGCAATGAACTGATTACCAATATTTCTCATGATTTAAAAACCCCCATAACCACAATAAAGGGTTATATAGAAGGCATTATTGATGGTGTACCCAAATCAAAAGAAAAGCAGAATAAATATTTAGAGACCATATATCAGAATGCTGTTCACATGGAATCATTAATTGAGGATTTATTTCTGCTCTCCAAATTTGATTTAGACCAGTCTCCTTATCAATTTGAGTATATAAATATTAAAGAATATCTGGCAGATTGTTACGAAGAACTGCAATTTGATTTTCAGGAAAAAGGTATTAAACTGGAATATAAGGTAGACTATAATGAAAAAAAGCTGGTAAAGGCAGATAGACAGCAGCTAAAAAGAGTAATTCTGAATATTATTAATAATGCTATCAACTATAAAAGTGCCATTAATCCCAAGATTGAAATGATATTAACTGAAAAAGGGCAGGAGGCACAGATAGAAATAAAAGATAATGGTATCGGGGTTTCAGAAGATGTATTGGACAAAATATTTGAACGATTTTACAAAGAAGATAAGGCCCGTTCCAATAGCTCGCCAGGTACCGGTCTGGGACTATATATTGCCCGAAAAATTATTCTTGACCATGGTGGCTCTATTCAGGCAAAAAGTCGGGTTGGCCTTGGAACCAGTATTTTCTTCACACTGCCCGTAGTAAAATGAATAGTAATATAAATAAGGAATTTGAAAATGGAAAAAATTCTTATCATTGAAGACCAGCAGAGTATTGCTGAACTGATAAAGGATTATCTTGAAATTAACGATTTTCAGGTTGAAATAAAAAACAATGGTCAGGAGGGCTTGAAAGATGCCCTTGGCAAGGATTATGATTTAATATTACTGGACTTAATGTTACCGGATATTGATGGTTTTGAAATATGTAAAAAAATTAGGAAGGAAAAGAATATCCCTATTCTTATTATATCAGCCCGGGGGGAAGATATTGACAAAATTCGTGGGCTGGGGTTAGGAGCAGATGACTATATCAGTAAACCTTTTAGCCCTAATGAATTAGTGGCAAGGGTCAAGGCACACCTGAGTCGTTTTAACCGTTTGACCGGTAAAAGCAAAAAGGCAAAAAATGAGATTCACATTAAGAACTTAACCATAAATCAGACAGCAAGACGTGTCTATTTAGATAATAAGGAGATAGTCTTAACCACCAAAGAGTTTGAGATATTAAACTTTTTGGCTTCTCATCCCAATATAGTATTCAGTAAGGAGCACCTCTATGAACGTATCTGGGGGAATGATTCTTATGGAGATATGACCACTATTGCAGTACATATAAAAAAGATAAGAGACAAGATTGAAAAAGACCCCCAAAAACCACGTTTCATCGATACACTCTGGGGCTCAGGATATCGATTTAATGCCTGATTAATTATAAATGTAGCCTGTATAATATTTCGGCTTACATTAAGTAATAAAAATGATAAGTTAATACGAAGTTTGATAATATTATTATTTAATTTTTAAAAAATTCTGGAGGTTTAAATCATGTCTATAAAAAAAATGTATTATATCTTTTGCTATCTGGTGGTAATGGCACTACTTTTTAACATAGCTGTCTGTGCCGCAGTTGAAGAACAGAGAACCATTCAGACTTATGGAGAAGCAGAAATAACCGCTCAGCCTGACTTGGTAAAGATAAGCATATCTATTGAAACACATAGCAAGTCAGCCAATGAAGCAGCAGAAGAAAATGCCAGACTTGCTAATTCTGTTTTAAAAGAATTGTATGAGTTTGGCCTTTTAGAAGAAAATATAAAAACCTCTTCCTACAGACTGAACAGTTATCGTAAATGGGAAAAGGAAGATTCTCAAAATGAACAGGAACAGGTTTATTTCCAGGCAGTTAATGAAATTATTATTCAGACCATACAGCTCGATAAAGCAGGCAATATAATAGACCTGGCAGTAAAAGCAGGAGCTAACAATATTAATTATATCAATTTTGAACTTAAAGACCCTACTGCTTTGATGTTACAGGCTTTGACCATGGCTACCGAACATGCCCGGCAGAAAGCTGATGCAATTGCCCGGGGCGCAGGATTGACTATTAAACAATTATTTAACGTGAGAGAAGAAAGAACTTCCTATGCTCCCTACCGTTCCCAGAATACTATGCTCTCCAGAGAGATGGTTCTTGGCACAGCACCAACACCAATATCACCTGATGAAGTTATCATAAGGGCAACAGTTGTAGCAGAATTTACGTTTTAGATAATCTAAATTTTTTGTAATAAGACAATGTTTTCAATGTTGCTCGTCTGGGGAAACATATCAAGGGGTTGGATATCAATCAATTTATAATCATTCAAAATAAATTGTTTGATATCCCTGGCTAATGTAGATGGGTTACAGGATATATATACTATTATCTTCGGGCAAACCGATAAGATACTTCTAATGAATGCTTCTTTCAAACCGGCACGAGGTGGATCTACTATTATACGATTGAATCTTGTCTTAAGATTTACCAGCACATGTTCACAGGAGCCGGCAATAAATTGACAATTTTTTATATTGTTCAACAAGGTATTATTTATAGCATTATTTATTGCCTGCAAATTAGAGTCTATTCCTAGTACCCGAAAGGCATCCCGGGCTATATTTATAGAAAATGTTCCTACTCCGCAATATGCATCTAATACCTTCTCTGTGCCGGATAAATCTAAATACTGGCGGACAAGGTGAATTAGCTTTTCGTTTTGTTCGGGGTTAATCTGAAAAAAATCATGAGGACCGAGGATAAACATAGAGTGGCCTGTCCTTTGTGTCAACCCTTTTTCACCAAATAATAATTTCAAAGAACCTCTTTGTTGTAGATAAATAGAATGGGCTTTGCCACTAAGTTTTTTTAATAAATTTTTTCCTGGAATACAGTTAATAAATTCAATCATAACTTTATTTAAATCATTAGAATGGCGTATCATGATTGAGCTTTTCTCTCCTATTTTTAGCTCATGAATCATCTCTCTAATAATATGGCTTACTTCATTTAAAACTGGCTTAAGCAAAGTACATTGCTGAATATCAATAAGTATATTGCTACGCATTCGATAGAAACCCATTTTTATACTTTTCTGTTCCTCGACAAGGTGCCAGGTAACTTTATTACGGTAATTCCAGGGTTTTTGCATACCAATAAGCTCTTTAACTTCAAAATCGATTCCACCAATACGCTTAAAGGTATTTTGTACAATTTTTTGTTTTAAAGATGTCTGCATTTCATATGCCATATGCTGATAGGAACAGCCACCACAGTTGTAATAATAGGGGCATTTTGCCTCTATGCGATGGGATGATTTTGTTACTATCTCCTTCAATATCCCTCGAGAGTAATATTTTTTATCCTCCACAATTTCCACATTAACCTGCTCTCCCACAATTGTAAAAGGAATAAAGACGACCTTACCTTTATTGCGGGCAATCCCTTCGCCATCATGGTTAATGTTTTCGATTAATAAGTTTAGCATGTTTCATAATTTCCAATAATCTATTTTTCTGCAATTACCGGCATTTCAATATCTTTACAGGTTAACTGTTTATTTCTTGAAAAAGCTCCCGGTTTTGCACCAAATATATCAATAGTTTTTAAAAAGGTCTTCATACCATTTGTTTTTTATTTCTAAAACTCAATATTTTCTAATTCTTTTCTTTTTTTTCAACAATTACAGTACATTTGCTGACTAAAGCTGCAATGGCTCCTAAGGCAGCTAAAGCGGGTGCCAGTAAAGCACCAACAGCACCAGCCGCAAGAGGAAATTCAGCAATTGTTTCTTCTTTCTCGTTTTTAATAATTATCCTGCGGGCATTCCCTTCCTGGATAATTTCTTTTACTTTTTCAATAATTTTCTCACCGGATACTGTAAAAGATTCTCTATTTCGTTGTTCTGACATAATAATTATCCTCCTTAGAAGATTATTCCTGTTGTAATTAATAGGATAGCCAGTCCGAAAAATAAAACTGCCATGATTAATTTTATAGCCCCAAAGTGCTGTTTGGTTAGTTCGGCCCATCTCTGTGAACTTGTTCCCCAGTAGGTAAATAAGAAGACCAGAATCAAAGGTACCACAAACATCAAATTGTATAACAAGAGATAAACCAGGGCATTGGCTCTAAATTCAGGGACATTGCTGATGAAAATTAAAGTAGGTAAATATATCTGTCCGGTGCAGGCTAATTCTAATATTGAAACCATAAAACCAGTAACTGCAGCCATGATTATAAAATTGGATGTTTTTACATTTTTTCGAATAGTGGAATGAATCATCTGTTTTATACGAGGTGGGAGTTGCAAAGTAGCATCACCGGTCTGTCCGGTCTTTTTATATTTTAAATAATCGAGCAGACTGAGTGTTCCCAGAATAATACCAATACCGGCGGTAACAAAGATAAATATCTGTCTGGCAAGTGGTAAAAAAGAAAGGGTAGTAACTGCCTTTAAGGCTCCGGCACCAATCAGAAAATAGGTTAGAAATATTGCCAGGGTAAACATACTGCCGACCAATAGCAAATCTCTACCTGTTCTCTTAATTAGAGCCAGATAGGAAATAAAAAAGATGATAGTAGCAAAGGCACAAGGATTGATACCATCAATAAGACCGCTTATGGCAATGGCTCCAATACCAAAAGATTGGAACCTTTCCACAAGGCGCTGCTGGACTGAGGATAAGTCTTCTTCTATTTTTTCCCAGGGTGGAGGGAATTCTTCATATTTTATCTGTTCAACAAGATTCAAAAGATTATCATAATTAATATGTTCCCGTAAAAAATAGCTATCACCAATATAAATTATAGGTACTACAAGCCGAGCGTATTCCGGCACTCCGTAAATCTCCCCCAGTTGTTCTGCAGTCGTTACACCTGACGGTGTTGAGATGTCAAATTTTTTGATTTCCACCTGTGGGTATTGGAAGGCAATCTGTTCCAAAAGCCTTGCTGCCTTTTCACAATCAAGGCAACCCGGTTCGAAAAAGTCTGCAATATATACAGGTATTTGTTCGGCCAACACTGTCTTATCAGATTCCTGTCCCCGGATAGATGGGCAGAATATATTCAGATTAACAACTAAAAACAATATAAATAAAAAAACTGTAGCGATATTACGTCTGCTATTAAGGAATAAAAACATAATATTTTGATAAACTCCCTTCCTTCAATTATCTATTATAAATATAGAAGAATTTTTTATTATACATGTTTTTTATTATACCCATTCTATTTATTAATTTCAAAAAAACGTGATTTTATCTTAATTGCTCCCTCAACTCATTGTATAAAAATCGATAATTAAAACATTTTTCCTTAAACTATCTAACATAAGCAACATCTATGTCTGATTAAATTTGATTTGATTCTTATAAAATATTTAGTTATAATCTGGAGTTAGAAATGTAAAAGTAATTATACTTGTACAAGTAGAACTTAATAGTTAGTAGTAAGGAGAAAGAAATGAATACAGTAAAGAAAAGGAGAGCAGATTTTAATATTATCACCATATTTTGGATAGTAACCGTTTTTGTTACTATTCTTTTTTTTACATCCAGTCCTGTTCTGGCTCAATATAAGACCGGTTCACTGGCTCCAGATTTTACCCTGGAAGCGCTGGATGGAAAAGTTTTTCAATTAAATCAGTTTTTAAATAAACAACAGCATCTCATACTTTTTTTTATGCATAGTGAACAGGAGTCTTCAATAGCTAAATTTGAGGAAATGGTCACTTTTATTAGTGATTTCCAACCTCGCGAAAGCTATCAGATTGTTGCCATTATCGAACAATGTCAGGGTATAGAGGCAATAATAGGAAGACTGAACGACCTCAAAGAAAAAACAGAATTGCCCCTAATTTTTCTGCTTGATGCAGAGGGAAAAGTTAGTGCTGACTATGGGATTAAAAACTATCCTACTATACTCTTACTTAGAGTAGATTTATATGTCAGGAAAGCATATGAACGTTTCACAGCCAGGCAGGAAGCGAGTTTCTATCAATATCTGAGATTTATCTTCACCTCTCAAAAGAGCAAAGATTCCAGCGGAGGATGTGATGATGGAGTCTGTCCGCCACCTCCTGGATTTGAATAATAAAATAAAGAGGATAGATAAATGTATTCCCGCAGAAAAAAAATAGCCACAATCTTTACTATTTCGGTATTATTGCTTTTATTTATCAGCTGCAGCAAGCCCAAACAGCCCAAGCTAACTCTATCGGAAGATAGCTGGTATTACGGAGAGGTTAAACCTGATCAGATTGTCTCACACCAGTTTAATTTAAAGAATGAGGGTGAGGGTAAACTCACCATTGAATCAGTTTATTCTTCCTGTGCCTGTGTTAGTCTGGAAATGGGCGAAAAAGATATACCGCCTGAAGGAGAATCTTTGCTTGAAGCCATCTTCAATCCTTATGGTTATGAGGGGTATGTAAGCAAGGAAGTTATTATTAAATCCAATGACCCTGAACATCCCGAAAAAAGAATTGATTTGACTATAACAGTATTAAAAGTTCCTCATCCTGAAATAGAACTATCACAGCAAACTTTCGATCTGGGAGTTGTTAGTTCAACAGAACAATCTGTACTACAGTTTACTACTTCCAATAACGGGGATACTGAACTAATAATTGAGGATATAGTTACAGAAGAGATATTCAGTCATAACCTTGATTTGCCCCTCATACTGACTCCTGGAGAACAGCATCTATCCGAAGTATACTTAGATACCAGCCAAATGAAGGAAGGGGTATTTCGCAAGGCAATTCGTATCATGACCAATGACCCTTACAATCCTATGGTATTCTTACGTATCACTGGCACTATTGCCAATAAATAGCATATATCTATAAAGAATAATTTTTTTCTACTACCAGACCCTGGTAGGTATATATTCCCTATAGTCAGCAACCAGACATTAAAAGTGTTAATAATGAAAAAACAATGAAATAAACTAATTTTCTTAACATTATTATCTCCCTTATTACATCTTCTTGTAATTATATTTCTATTTTAATAAATATGATTCAAATTGTAAAATTTTAATATATTTCTCATTTCTTTACTCTCTTCAAGAAAAGGTATTATTATCTTTGCGATAAACTCGATATACCTTGTATGGAGAAAGCCCTGCATTCTCAAATATTCGACGTGAAGGTAAGTTATATTCACAAATAGTAGAACCCTCAAGATGTTTATAGTTTTTTCTTTCCGCCACCTCTAAAAGTTGGTGAAAGATAGCGGCAACTACAGCCTTATTCTGAAATTCAGGAATAACAAATTGGGCAAACCCCCTTATTCCCTTAATTTTTTTCTTATACCAGAGGTATTTAAATACCCCGAAGGGGAATAATTGTCCATTCATTTTTTTTAATACTTCATTGTAATCAGGAATGGCAAAAACAAACCCTATCGGGTCATCTCCAGAACGAGCTATATAAATTAAATCCTTATCTAAAAAAGGAAGAAATTTTTTTACTTCTAAGTAGAATGTTTCATAAGTTGGTGGATTAGCATATTCAAATCCATTATCAACTTCATTATCAGATTGGATAATCTTATCTATGATTTTAACTATATCCTTTGTTTCACGGTCTAAAAATTTCATATTAACTTTATCAATTCTAAAATCAAATTTTTGCATAGCAAAATTTGATACTTTTTCTACCCTCTCTTTAAGGCTTGAAATTTGATTTGAATAATAGGCATAAAAATCCTTATCTTTAATAAATCCATATTTTTCTAAAAGATTCTTATAATAGGGCGGATTATAGGAATTCATTAATACCGGAGAGCTATCAAACCCCTCAATGAGTATCCCTCTGCCCTCAACATCATCATCCGGACAAAGGGGGCCTATCAAAGAATCAATATTGTGTTTTCTTAGCCAGAGAAAGGCTTCATCCATAAGTATCTGTAAGGCTTCAAAGGAATCTATGAACTCTAAATAGCCGAAATAACCAACTTTATTATTATTCCTATTATTCTTTTCTTCGTTTATTCCCACTAAAATTCTACCTGCAGGAATATTGTTCTCCCAGGCCATAAAAAAGACATGTGGTCCGCAATTTACTTTTCTATCTGAACCATCACCTAAAAAAGAGTTTAGCAAATCTGTTTTTAAAGGAGGAACCCAGTGAGGGTCTCGACCATATACTCTCCAGGCAAAATTTATAAAATCTAAAAGTTCGGACTTATTCTTTTTTACTTCTCTAATTTTCAATTTCATTCTTCCCTTTCCCCAAAAAATAGCAATATTTCTCTTTAAAATGGATTCCTGTTTTTCAAATTGTTGGTGTACTGGTGTTCCTTTTTCAGATGCTATTCAAACATCCTACAATTTTAACAATATCTATTTAATAAATGATATTGTATTGTAATTTTTAATATTTATCAAAATTTATTTTAAGGTGTTTTTGTACAGGGGAT
>JAQVGY010000009.1:5928-20003 GCA_028696495.1 Atribacterota bacterium | reverse complement strand
CTGATGCCAAAAACAATGCCCAATAGAATGACTAAAGGCCCTAACCAGGAGAGTCTCTTTCTAAAAATTAAACTGATACCAACACTGATTAGTAAGAGCGGCCAGAGCTTTAATATATTTGGCCAGACAGCCCACTCCAAAATATTGAGATTGTTTAATAACAGAATAGCCCCAACAAGAATAATGACTAAACCTTTTAAAAATCGTGTTAAACTCATTTTCAGAACTCCTCTCTAAAATTTAGAGATATTCATTTATTTAAAACCTATATATTAAATATTATCTCATTTGATATGACAGCTATAATAATATTTTTATTTTAAAAATAACCATTATTCAAATTATTTTTTAGTAATATTAGACCAGCTGTTGGCAATTAATAAATCAATTAACCTTTGCCTGTCAGAGAGGTATTCTGGATTCAGGGCTAATGCGGTTTCCGCTTCTCTTAAGGCATTCTCATAGTCCTGACTGCGATAATAGGTCAATCCTTTTTTATAGTGAGCTTCGGCTAAAATATCCGGTTTATTAGCCAGGTTGGTAGCAAGTTGATAATGGGTAAGCGCCTCCGGCAGAATACCATTATGATAGTATTGATCACCAATTTCAATGAGAGCTTCTGCAAAACTGTTAAAGGTAAACTGGTGCCCTCCTAATGGGTATACCTTCTGAGCCAGTTCTTTTTCAATTATAGCCCGGTCATAACTGTGGTCTTTAAGATTAATCTCACCCCTGTAAAAATAAGCTAAGGCAATAGAGCGCGGGTCATCGTCAAACTGGGTTGCTCTTTGATATGCTTCCTGAGCCTGTTCCAGTTCTCCATTATTACGGTAATAGTTTCCCAAGTGCAGGTAGCAATAAGCATTGGGTTGATAGGCGACCAGTTTTTCCATTATAGGTGAGCGGTATTTGCAATAACCCATTTCAATGAATCTTTTATTTGCTTTTACAAGCTGGTGGTTATCGAGATAGAGCTGCCCCAATTCAGAGTATAACTGTGGATGATTGGGAACAAGTTCTACTACCTTCTCGTATTGTGCTATTGCCTCTTCTAATTTACGTTGTTCTTTGAAAATCATTCCTCTAATATAATAAGCATAGGCGATATCATCCTCTTTCAATGGGACTAATTGTTCTAAAGCCTTATCAAAATCATCCATCTTGAAGAAAGTATAACTTAAATTAATTAAGGCAATCTTATTAGAAGGGTCTATTTGTAGTGCTTTAACATATTCGTCCAGGGCTGGCATGTATAGCTGTTCCGAAAAAAAGAAATTTCCTAAGTTAATTACTTCATAAACATTGGTAACAACTGTTTTTTCCTCAATGATAGTCTGAAGAAGCTCCTCCAGGTTTATACTGTCACTGGCAGATATAGAAAAATGAAACAAAATAAGAAAAAAGAGAAGAAAGCAGCCAATTATTAAACTAAATTTTATTTTTCTTTTCATTACAATTCCTCCTCAATATTTTAAAGATAACTACATACTATATTAAAGTATACAAATATACTTATAGTCAAATATTTATTTAGAATCATTACCAGAATTATATCAATACCTGAAATATTATTAAGCACGTTTATAATATTCATTATATTATTTTTGTTCTTTTTCTTCACCAAATTCTTTTAATTTTATGGCAAATTCTAACAATTTCTTATCAACCATATAATTTACAGAATCTTCTTCAAATTTGCCGTCTGGCTTCCTTGCACCTGCCTTTCTACCGCTTAAAATCTCTATTCCCTGGTCAATGGTCTTAACAGGATAAAGATGGAATTGACCGTTTTTGATAGCTTCTACCACATCTTCTCTTAACATAAGGTCAGGGATATTTAATTCTGGAATTATCACTCCTTGATTTCCGGTCAAACCTTTTGCCCTGCAGACATCGAAAAAACCTTCAATTTTTTGATTTACACCACCGATTGGTTGGATTTCTCCTTTCTGGTTTGTAGAACCGGTTACGGCAATATCTTGCCTGATGGGAATATCGGCAATACTGGAGATAAGGGCATAAGCTTCTGTGGAAGAGGCGCTATCTCCATCAACTCCGGAATAAGATTGTTCAAAACAGATACTGGCACTTATGGTCAGGGGCTTGTCCTGGGCATATTTTGAACGAAGATAACCACTTAGAATGAGAACTCCTTTGTTGTGGGTTTTTCCGCTCATATCAGCTTCTCTCTCAATATTAATGATTCCTGCTTTGCCCATAGAAGTCTTGGCAGTTATCCTGGTAGGTTTGCCAAAAGAATATTCTCCCAGGTCATAAACAGATAGTCCGTTTACCTGTCCTGTAATAGCTCCCTCTGTATCAATCATCAGAGTTCCCTGTTCAATTAATTCCTGAATCTTATTTTCAATGAGATTCAATCTTTCAATTTTTTCTTTTATAGCTAAAGTAACATGTTCCCTTTTAATGAGTTTTTGCTTATCTTTCTTAGCCCAGTAATCAGCTTCTCTCAAGAGATCAACCAGATTATTAAAATGGGTAGACAATTTATTCTTTCTGCCTGCCAATCTAACAGCATATTCAATTACCCCCTCAGCCCCACTTTTGTCAAAAGGTAGTAATTTTTCCCGTTCACACAATCGTTTAATAAAACAGCAATACTGGTAAATACTCTGTTCATCATTTTTGGTGACAGTATCAAAGTCTGCTTTTATTTTAAAAATTTTTTCAAAATCAGGGTCCTGGAAATAGAGAAGTTGATAGAGGAAAGGATCTCCAATCATAGTTACTTTTACATTACATTCTATGGGTTCTGGCTTTAAGGCAGAAGTGCTAAACATGGGGAAGGGGTCATAGGTTTCCGGTTCAATCATCTGATTTAAGAGAGTTCTTTTCAAAGAAGGCCAGACACCTGGTTCAAGTAATACATCAAGGGCATTCAGTACCAAAAACCCACCATTTGCCCTTAAAAGAGAACCAGCTTTTATTTTAGTAAAGTCTGTTACCCAGTAACCGGTACGGTCCAACCTTCTTTCAATTATACCGAATAGATTCTTATAGGTAGGACGGGTTTCAATAATTACTGGAGAGGTTTTGGTATCAGAATTATCTACCAGTACATTTACTGAGAATTCAATAAAGGAATCTTTTATTTGAGGTAATCTCAGTCCTGGAATAGCTACAGGTTGTTCTTCCTTTTCCTGAAAACGGCTGATATTTTCCAGAACATTCTTTTTCACTTCTTTCAGGTAAGTATCAATAACATCATTATCATATTTTTTCTTAATCTCTGTAATTTCTTCTTCCACCAGCGGGGTAATCGTTTTTGTTTCTAATTCTGTCAATTCCTCGCTGAGCTCTTTTTGAAGAGAACTGATCTTTTTAGATATTAAAGCAATTTCATGGGTAAAATCCTGATGTTTCTTTTTAATCTTCTCCAACTCTTCTTTAGAAAATTTTCCTTCTTCAGCCAATGTCTCTAAATTTTCTATATTTGTTGGTTTCTTATCAATTATCGGAAAGATATCAGGTCTGGTATAAGGTCCAATTTGAATCTGGACAATAGTAAAATTATTTGCTTTAACCTTTTCTTCAAACTCCTTAACCAAAGATTGTTGCTTCTTTTTGAAATCTTCTGTAAGGGAATCTTTGCTTTTCTGGTATTTTTCACTTTCTAAAAGCAAAGGGATATGCTTTTTTAAGGTATTTACCAGATTATCCATGTCTTTTTTAAAAAGATTACCCTGTCCCGCAGGCAGGCTGATTGCCCTGGGCATGTCAGGGTCTTTGAAGTTATGAACATAGCACTTATCATCAAAGATAACACTTTCTCTTTTTCTATTCTGTAGCAGTTGTTTTATGGAAGTGCTTCGACCTGTGCCAGATTTTCCGGTAATGAAGAGGTTATAACCCAGATACTCCATATCCAGTCCAAGCTCTAAGGCATTTAAAGCCCTTTCCTGTCCCAAAATCTTTTCACAAGCTTTCAGGTCATCAGTAGTAGAAAAATCAGCTTTTTTTAGACTACAACTCCATCGCAACTGTTCAACAGGGACTTCAGGAAAATTAGTGTTCTTGATATCCATAATTCCTCCTTTAAAGATATTGAAGGGATTTCTCAATACAAAATCCCTTTAAAAAGCTATTGGGTAATAATTATTAATATCTTTATAAATATCCTGTTTTTAAAATTTACCTATTAAAAAGAATCATATCTACCTGAAAGATAAAAAAGCATAATAATTACATACATACAATACACATACTTGAAAACCAATTCAGCATAATTATTTTTATTAAAAGTAAAAACATTTTCTTTATTATATCAGTATATTTTATTTTTGTTAAGGAACTATATGTTAAGGTAGCCGGAAAAAAATTCAGTATCCTGTCAATTTTAAAGAAAAGGGTAAAAATAAAGGTAACTTTTCTAATTTGTTGCTGAATCATTTCTCTTTTTAGGATATAATAAAAAAATAAATAGAGTAAGCAGAGGTGGAATATAATGTCAAAGAGTATTTCTGTTATCTTTATTTTATTAATAATTATCATTGCTGGTTTTGCCTATTTCAACTATAACCAGCTCAATCAGATTCAGAGTGATTTGCTTAAAAAAGAAGCATTATTAGAAAAATCAGAAAAACTGATTAAAGAACAGGATGCTTCTCTGGCACTGATGGAAGAAAAAATAAAAGAAGTATTGGAAAAGGAAGAGCTTTCCTCGGAGGAACTTCCTCCAGAAAAACTTCCCCCGGAAGAACCAGCAATCTCGGCAGGAGAAGATAAATTACAAAAACAGCTGGAAAGATATCAGGAGGAATTGCAAACACTGCAACTAAAAATAGAGGAGGTCTTGCAGAAAAATAAGACCGATTCCGAAAATATTACTTTTTTAAGAGAAGAAAAATCTAAATTAGAAGCCTTGCTTTCTGAAAGGGAGGTTCAATGGCTGGAAAAAGAAGAGGAAAGCAAGAATATTATTGCCTCTTTACAGAAAGGGATAGAACAATATGAGGCAGAAATTGAGCTGATAAATAATAAAGTATTGAGTATTGAACAATACTTAGAATCAGAACAGTTGCAAAGGGTAAAATTAGAACAGGATATGGTAAAATACGAAGAGACTATTGGGCATTTAAGGGAGCAGCTTGCCCTCAAACAGGATAATGAGGCATATGCTCAAAAGATAGGTCAGATAGAGTCGAATAAAAAAGAATTAAAAGAAGAGATTAGCCAGAAGGATTCTCTTCTGCTTCAATTCCAGGAGGAATACCAGAAATTACAAAACCAGCTGACTGAATATGAACAAAAAATAGTAGAATTACAGGAAGAGACTGCCCAAGTATTAGGGCAGAAAGAAATACTGGCGGAAATAAAGAATAATCTGGCACAACTGGAAGAAGAGAAGAGTAAAATGGAGTTAATACTACAGGAGAAAGAAACCCAATGGCTGGAAAAAGAGAAGATAGATAAAGATACCATCGCTCTTCTTCAAGAAGAAATTAAAAAATATGAGTTAAATATAAAAGAGATAGGCAAAGAGATACTTGTCTTACAGGAAGATTTAATAAAAGAAAGAATTTCAATGGAGCAAGAACCAAAATATTATGAAGTAAAAAGGGGAGATTGCCTCTGGACCATCGCCAGAAATAGATATAATGAGGGGATTGCCTGGGCTAAGATATTTAGAGCCAACGAAGCCTTTATTAAAAATCCTGATTTGATCTATCCCTATCAGCAGTTTATTTTACCAGATTAGAATAGGGTATTTAAAGGACCCCCATGCCTTAAGAATTTTGAAATAAAATATTAAATTTTTTTATTTACATATACGGTCAATTTCTTCCTGATATTTTTCATGGATGACAAATCTTTTTAGTTTAAGACTTTCTGTCATTTCTCCTTTTTCCAGAGAGAACTCATCAACCAGTAAGGCGATACCCATAACTACCTCAAAGGGCTGAAATCCGTTTTCCTTAGATATGAGTCGTTTTTGTTCTTGTTGAAAAAGCGATAATATTTCTTTATTTTTGAGCAGATCGTCATTGCTCCGGTAATTAAGATGTTTTTCTTGAGCATATTCTTTGAGTGTTTCAAAATCAGGCACAATCAGGGCACCCAATCTTGATTTATCCTGCCCTACTACTATAGCTATATTAATGTAAGGGCTTTCTTTTAGCTTATCTTCCAGTGGTTGTGGCTCAACATTTTCTCCACCAGCAAGTACAATAGTATCTTTTATTCTACCAATTATTTTCAGATATTTGCCATTATAGGTTTTCTTACCAAGGTCTTCGGTATTAAACCAGCCATCTTTCATTACCTCAGCAGTCCTCTCTTCATTTTTATAATAACCTTTCATAACCATGTCGCCTTTAACAAAAATTATTCCCGGAAGACCATCGGGAACCTCAAAATCAACAATTTCCTTATCCACAATTTTTATGGATGTCTCTAAAATTGGTTCACCTACTGTAAAAATAACAGGATTGCACTGTTTTCTTCCAGCAACAACCGGAGATGTTTCGGTAAGGCCGTATCCCTCCAATACCAATACATCTAAGGCATCAAAGAAAATATCAATATCTTCTGGCAAAGCCCCTCCACCGCTAATGGCAAATTTAATCTCACCACCCAGCATGTCCCGAATCTTTTTGAAGACCAATTTATTGCTTACTTTAAATAAGAAAGACAGTCTTTTGACAGTCTCTTTAGCATTTTCTATTTCTTGTTCAGAGAATTGAGCTCCTTCAAAAAGAGGCAAGGTATCTTCCAGGATTCTTTTGGCGTGCTTGTATTTTTTTGCAATATCCAGACTTTTGAAAAAGAGTAATTGCTGTAATTTTCCACCACTTTTTACCTTATGTAATATTCCCTTATATAAACTTTGCCATATACGAGGGACAGTGCACATAAGAGTTGGCTTTTCCAGAAGGAGATCTGGTAATAAGATTTGTTTAAATGGCTTACTGTAGGCAGTTGAAGCACCAATGCCTATAGCGCAGTATTCAACCGTTCTCTCATAAATATGCCATGAAGGCAGGACGGAAAGAAACCTATCTCTCTCATTTAAATCTCCTATAGAAATGGGGACATTATTAACATTATGCATAAAATTGCGATGAGTCAACATAACACCCTTTGGATCTGAGGTGGTGCCAGAGGTGTAAATTATAGTTACTAAATCATCAGGAAACGCTTTTAAAGTAATATTAGCAAAACGTTCGTCTCCTTTCTCCAAACATTTTTTACCGATATCTGTTATTTGTGAGAAAGAAAAAATGGGAGGTAAATTATCTATATTCCCATTATTCACAATATAAATCTTTTGCCATAGTTTTTTCTTTAGCTCTGCTACCCCGGCAAGATTTAGACTATCAGATAGTTCTTTGCCATGTTCAGATATATACTTCCCTAAAAATAATTTTGCTTCTTCTGAAATTAGCAGAGGAATAGAACTATCGCTAAAAGTAGAACAAATTCTGTCATAAAATGATTTACTAATTTTCTCATTAGTCCGGAAGGGTACTGCTGTTATCCATCCTGGAGTTTCACCAGGTTCTGAAAAAACTTTAACAGGTTCCAAAAGTATGATATGTTTGATATTGGGGAGTTCTTTGGAAACTTTTAAGAATTCTGTAAATACCTTCTCTCCCTCTAAAATAGCAGCTATAGAATCGGAATGGCTCAATTTGAAGGCGATATCGCTGGCAAAACTATTTCCGCTGGCAGGGACATCCACTGCCCCAATACCAATTATTGCTAAATCACTGATAATCCATTCCAGGCGGTTTTCAGAAATTAGACCGATATGGTCGCCTTTTTTAAAACCCAACTCCAATATGCCGGTACCAAATTGTTCAACTTTCTTATAGAATTCTCCAAAACTAATTTCCTCAAATCTTTCTACACTTTTCACTTTGAAGGCAGGTCTATCTCTGAATTTGTCCCTGCTATTTAAGAGCATTTCGTTTAAAGTTCTGAGAGCCATCTTTAAAATCCTCCCGGATTTACAAAAAGAATAAGACTATTTTTCTTAGTACTAACTATTAATAGTTAGTATATATTTAAAAGAAAAGAAAGTCAAAAATTTAGATTCAATACAATGAAAGATAGGATTACCATACATCCAGTATATTTTTGCTCAACAATTTATTTGTCAAGTCTATTAAAAAAAGATAGAATATAAATAATGATATCCAAACGGTAAATCCAAGCCCTTCATATTTATAAACCAATACTTGAAATTAAATATTTTTAAAATAGTATATAGCATACCAATATATTATTATGATATAATCATAAGTAATCTTAACTGAATATTTAAAAATTTCTTTAATATAATATAAAATACAATTATTTTCTTTCAAAAAGATTAATTTTCCTGAATAAATTTTAAGGTAACGGAATCTTTGTAATTCCACACCTTGTTTTTTCATATAGAGGAGGGAAACTGTTGCGAATCATTTCCATTGCCAATCAAAAAGGCGGGGTTGCCAAAACCACAACTTCTATAAATTTAGGAACCTGTTTAACTGAATTTGGGAAAAAGGTATTGCTTATAGATATGGATCCTCAGGCACATACCACCATTGGTTTGGGAATTGAACCTAACGAACTTGAAAGAACAATGCTCAATGTCCTGGAACCAAATCGTTCTCCCAATAAACTCAATATGGAAGATATTGTAATTCAAATGACGAAATTCTCAGATGGGAATCTTTATGTGGCACCAAGCAACATCGACTTTGCCAGTGCCGAATATAAATTAATAGACCAGATTGGACGAGAGGATTTTTTAAATATTGGTATTCAAAATTGTAAGATTAAATTTGATTATGTAATCATTGATTGCCCGCCATCGCTGGGTATATTGACTATTAATGCTCTAAAGGCTTCACATGAGGTAATCATTCCTATACAACCTCATTACTTTGCTCTGCGCGGTATTGAAGAGTTTATGGAAACAATAAAAATAGTTCATCAAAATTTACACCATTTTTTAGAAATATTTGTTCTGGTTACCATTGCTGACACCAGGAGCAATATTGCCAAAGAAGTGATTGAGGAGACCAGAGATTTTTTCAAAGAAAGGGTTTTTAAGACCATTATCAGAAAAAACATTTCCCTGGTGGAAGCCTCCAGCCAGGGTATTCCCATTATCTATTATAATCCAAAATCTCATGGGGCAGAAGATTATTCAGAACTTGCTCAAGAGGTGATTTCCTTTGAAAAAGAAGAAGTTAGCACGCGGCTTTACTAAGATATTAGATTACAAACAAGAATTAATCAGGGATACTTCTCAGGGTTTGGAACAGAGACCAGCCGTACCGGAGTCCATTGATGGAGATGGTGATATGTTCTATCGTAGTGTAAGAAAAGAAATCCCTGTAGAAGAACAGAGAATAGAAAGCTTTGTCAGTATTAAGGTAATCGGTATCGGGGGAAGCGGAAATAATGCCATTGAAGATATGGCCAATAATCGTATTAATGGATTAACATTAATTGCAGTGAATACTGATCTACAGGCACTTTCTTTATCTCAAGCCAGCCAGAAAGTACAGATTGGAAAGTTAACCACCAAGGGATTAGGCGCAGGAGGGGATCCTGAAATCGGCAGAAAAGCTGCCGAAGAGGACAGGAATACCATCGCCAAGGTTTTAGAAGATGCAGATATTGTTTTCATTACTGCCGGAATGGGTGGAGGAACAGGAACCGGTGCAGCACCCATAATTGCAGAAATTGCTAAAAGAGAAGGGGCTCTTACAGTAGGTATTGTAACACGTCCCTTTGGCTTTGAAGGTAAAACAAGGATGGTGCAGGCTGAACAGGGAATAGAAGAGCTCAAAAAACAGGTTGATGCCCTTATTACTATTTCCAATGACCGTTTGCTTACCATGATAAGCAAAGATACTTCGGTTAAAGAAGCTTTTGAGATAACTGATCGTATATTAAGGCAATCAGTGCAGGCTATAGCCGATTTAATTACCACACCGGGATTAATTAATCTTGATTTAGCAGATGTAAAGGCAGTAATCAAAGATGCTGGATTCGCCTTAGTGGGTATCGGAATAGGAAGGGGAAACAATAAGGCATCTACTGCTGCTGAAGCAGCTATTTCAAGCCCCCTGCTTGAGGTTTCTATCAAAGGCTCCAGCTCTTTAATAGTCAATGTAACCGGTGGGTTGGATATGAGCCTTTATGAGATTAATGAGATTGTAGACCTAATCTCCAAAGCAGCGGGAAGTGATGCCAATATCGTTTTTGGAGCAATAATCTCTGAAAATATGCAGGATGAAATAAGGGTTACAGTAATAGCTACAAAGTGTGATAAAACCGTACCGCTACCGTTAACTCAAGAAAGAGTAGAAACGATTTCTGTAAGAGAGAGGATAGAGCAAGAAGAAATAAGGAAGAAGAGGGAATCTCCTTTCTTTTCAGAAAAATTGCCAGAAGATACAACACTAAAAGAAAAAGATGTTAACATCGATGCCGATAAACCATCAATCGATGAAGGATTAGGTCTTGGTAAAAAATATCTTGATAAAGAAGATCTGGATATACCTACTTTTTTAAGGAAAAAATACAGAAGATAGTGTTTTTCACAATTTCCTTTTATTTATTCTCTTTTATTTCTTGAGACATCACTCATCCTCCTTAGAAGAGTGTATTCATAATAAAAAGGTTATTAACTAAAAACCATAAACTAAAAACTTTATAACTGCCAACCAAATATAATATTTTTAATAGATGGAAAATATTTTGGAAATTAGAATTGATGAGGAAAAAAACGAAAGACAACAATTTTCATTTTCTACTTATGAAGCTTATAAAAAGATAAAAAAAAATGATCCTTTGAAGATGATATTAGAATCGATTGAATGGTCTTTTATCAATCCATTAGTTAAAGACCGATATTATAATAATAAAACCCTCATCTATACCCCTGTTTCTCTCTTTAAAGCACAATTACTCATCTACCTTGGAGAGGTAAGCTCAAACCGGGAGCTGGCTGAAGTTTTGCGTTATAATACAAAATATTGTGTGCTTTGTGGCTTTCACCACTTTTTAAAGACACCGGCCCATTCCACATTTTCAGCTTTTAGAAAAAGAATTGGTTCTGATCTATTCAATAAAATCATGCATCGTCTGGCAGCTCAAAGTGTACCCATGATTTCAAAAAAGCTTAACTATATTTCTCCCCAGACTCTTCATGTGACTGTTTATTCTAAAGAAGGAGATAGGGTCAAGTGTAATTGTAAAGGAAAATGTAAAATGGAAAAGATTGTTGTTGAAAATAGCAGAGAAATAGGAAAAAAGAATTTTGTATTTAATAATTACCGGATAAGATTATTTATTGACCGAAAATCTAATAAACCCATTGCCGCTGAAATCAGACCAAAATAACTCTGTCTTCTAAGAGCACAAATTTACTATTTCAAAAGAGAGGAGAAGGTATTATGCCAGAAATAATTTCTATTGAGACTGCTAAAGAATTAGCTCGAAATGATATTGCCAGGTTAATCGACCATACCGCTCTGCGACCCGATGTAGCCATTATGGAAATAGAGACACTCTGTAAAGAAGCACTGCAATATAATTTTTATTCGGTCTGTATTAATGCCGGTTTGATACCTGTAGCCAGACCATTACTAAAGGATTCCAAGACAAAAATTTGTACTGTAGTAGGATTTCCCCTTGGTGCAACCTTAAGCCGGGTTAAAGCTTATGAAGCGGAACAATCCGCCATAGAGGGAGCTCAGGAAATCGATATGGTTCTCAATATATCAGCCTTGAAGGCTCAGGATTACCAGAAAGTTGAAGAGGAGATTAAAATGGTAGTGGAGGCTGTATCAGGATTGATATGTAAAGTTATTTTAGAAAACTGTTTGCTGACCGATGAAGAAAAAGAGGTCGGTTGCAAGATTGCTGTTCAGGCCGGTGCCCATTTTGTGAAAACATCTACCGGTTTTGAAAAAGGTGGAGCGACTACAGATGATATAAAACTTATGAGAAGAGTGGTAGGAGAATATACAGGTGTCAAGGCAGCGGGTGGCATTCGGGATTATGAGACTGCACTAAAGATGGTAGAGGCTGGTGCTACCCGTATTGGTGCAAGCAAAGGAATACAAATCGTAGAGGGAAGTCATCCTTAATTTTAACTAAACTGGATAGAAGAGGTAAAAATGAGATTATTAATGTGGAATGTCAATGGCTTAAGAGCCATATATAATAAAAATTTTTTAGAATGGTTTGGCCAACAAAAGGCAGATATATACTGCATTCAGGAGACCAAATCCCATCTGTCACAAGTACCGGAAGAGTTACTTAAAATTTCCGGTTATTACAGTTATTTTACTCAAGCCGAGAAGAGAGGTTACAGTGGAGTTGCTCTGTGGAGCAAACAAAAGCCCATACATGTTTCTGATAAATTAGAGATACCCAGATTTGATAGTGAGGGCCGTTATATTCGAGCAGATTTTCCAGAATTTATATTATTTAATATCTATTTCCCCAATGGCAAAGCCTCTCAGGAAAGATTGCAATATAAAATGGATTTTTATGAAACATTTCTGAAAAGAGTCATTGATTTATTAAAAGAAGGAAAGAGGGTTATTATTTGCGGTGATATCAATACGGCTCATAAAGAGATAGATTTAGCCAGACCTAAAGAAAATGAGACAATTTCTGGCTTTCTTCCTATAGAACGAGAATGGATTGACCGCCTGCTTCAAGCCGGATTTATAGATACATTTCGTCATTTTAACCCTGAGCCAGGACAGTACAGCTGGTGGGATTACAAGACCAGAGCCAGAGAACGGAATGTGGGATGGAGAATCGATTATTTTTTAATCAGTACTAATTTGAAGGATAATTTAAAATCAGCCTTCATTCAGAAAGAGATTTATGGTTCAGACCACTGTCCTGTAGGTATCGACCTGGATTTTGAGGCAGGTAAATAAGGGAATGGTTAAATTTCTACATTTTGCTGATATACACCTCGGTGTAGAAAATTATGGACGTATTGATGCCCGTACCGGACTACATTCCCGCTTAAATGATTTTATCAGAACATTCACTGCGGCTATTGATATTGCCCTGGAAGAGAAAGTCGATTTTGCCCTCTTTTGTGGAGATGCCTATAAAACCAATAATCCCAACCCTACACATCAACGAGAATTTGCCAGACAGATTTTTCGATTGAGTCAGGCAGATATACCGACAGTTTTAATTAACGGTAACCATGACAACCCCTTAACTTTTGGCAGAGCAAGCTCTTTAGATATCTTTCATACTCTGCAAATCGCCAATATTTATGTTGTTACCGAACCCATCCTCCTTAACTTGCCCATAGCGGAAGGTAATATTCAGGTAATAGGGATACCCTGGCCAACTAAAAATCAATACCTGCAGAAAGAAGAATACCGGGACAGTGATTTAACTTCAATCAATAAAAAGATTCAGAAACGCCTCGCAAAAAAAATAACCGAATTGATTGACCAGATGGACAATAAATCCCCCAGGTTCTTAGCAGGCCATCTGACAGTAGCTGAGGCTATCTTTTCCGGCTCAGAAAATTATGCCTCCATTGGTAATGAGCCCACTATACCTTTACAGTTCTTTAAAGACACACCATTGGATTACATTGCCCTGGGGCATATTCATCGTTACCAGAATTTAAATGAAGCTGACACCCCACCTGTTGTCTATTGCGGCAGTATGGACCGCATCAATTTTGGGGAAGAAAAAGAAGAGAAAGGCTTCTGTATAGGGACAATTGATGTACAGGGGAGAGTAGATTATGAATTTATACCCTTACCGGTACGCAAGATGCTGACTATTGAAGTGAAGATTGAAGAGAATGCAGAACCTGCTGAGGACTTTGTATCAACAATAAAGGAATATGACTTTAAAGATGCCATAGTACGAATAAACTATGAAGCTACTGAAGAACAGAACAGTAAAATCAATTTTAAGCAGATTGAGGAAGCCCTTCAAGAGGCATTTTTAGTAACAGGGATAAACAGAAATATTCAAAAAGAATCATTAATTAGAAGGAGCACACTTTCTGAAGAAATGGATTTATTTTCTGCTCTAAAAGAGTATATTCAATTACA
>JAQVGY010000009.1:0-5828 GCA_028696495.1 Atribacterota bacterium | reverse complement strand
TCATTATGAACAGCTTTCGCTACTGGCTCGCAGGGAAGTAAGAGAACTGGAGAAAAAGATTATTGCTTTAAATACCAGATTAGAACAATTTCAGAAAGAAATTTCTGAAAAGGGTATGGTTTTAGAGGAGATTAAATTAATAGAGAAGGATGAAGAAAGGCAATTAAGCATAATTACCGAAAAGAGGGATATTTTACAAAAATTAGAGCAAGAAAATCAAAGACTTTCATTTGACCGTAGGCAGTTAGAAGAAATAACCGGCAGAATTTCGGCCGAGCTAAAAGAATTACAGGAATTAAAAGAGAGAAGAGAAAGAATAGAGAAAAACTTTAAGGAATATCGAGCTCTCTTAGTTGGTGAGAAAAATATATTATCTGCTTATAATATATATCAAAATTTATCACGGGAAAATCAAAAGATGTTGCTTTTAATGGAAGAGTATCGCCGGATGGAGAAAGTCAAAAGAGAGTTAGAAAATCATATTGAAAATAGTAAAAACCGTCTCAAATTACAATTAGAGCAAAAACAGGAAAAACATAATGACTTTAAGGAAAAAATGAACTCCCTGTCAGCAGCAAAGGAGAAGATTAAAAATTTAGAATCACAAATAAAATATTTTCAGGAATTACAAAAAAAGAGGGAAGAGATAGAAGAGGAAGGTAATTTAATAAAGGTAAACATTGAGAGTAAGAGCATTCAGATAAAAAGATTGCAAGAAGAGATTGTCAATAATCAAGAAAAGATAGCACTTTTAAAAAAGGGTACACAGGACTTCTGCCCTCTTTGCCACTCACCGCTTGATGAGCAAAAAAAAGAAAATATAGAATTAACCATAGGGCAGGAGATTAAACAGAATAAATTGAAAAGCAATGGATTGAGCAAAGAGATTGCTTCTTTAAATGAAAAAAGGAATATCTTACAGGAAGAGTGGAAAAGAGTCCGCAATGAATTAAATAGGAGAGATGGTGTTCAAAACAATCTAAATACCTTTACTTTGCTGCTCAAAGATGGAGAAAAATATCCTCAACAAATGAAAGTACTTACTCAGGAAATAAACATGCTACAAGATCAGCTAAAGCAAGAACAGTATGCCCTTAAGGAGAGAAAGAGTTTAGCTGAAATTGAAGAAAAAATCAAGAATCTAAATTATAGTGATGAAAAATATCTTGAGATCAATCGTAATTTAAGAAAATTAAAAGAAATTCCAGTCCAAAGAGAAAAATTATTGGAAGCAAAAAAATCAATTATCAGATTGGAAGAAGAAAGAATGGGAGTAGATAAGCAGTATGAGACTAAAAAAATAAGTATAAACAGATTGAAGGCGAGTCAGGAATCATTGAAGGCCAATATAGGTAAAATTGCTGAGTTAAAGGATAGGATAACAGCCGAACAGGAAAAATTGAATCAATTACTAAAAGAACAGGGCCAGCTTATTTTAAAAAAGGGAGCAATTCAGGAAAAGTTAATGAAGATTGAACAATTTCAGCAGGAGCAAAAAGGGTTAGAAAAAAATGAAAGGAAGCTCTCATACCAGAAAAATATTTATGAAAAATTAAGCACCGCCTTTGGTAAAAATGGTATCCCCTCTATGATTATTGAGAATGCCATTCCAGAGCTGGAAGAGGAAGCCAATGCTATTTTAAGTAGATTATCTGATGAACCTATCACAGTTAGTTTAGAATCTCTCAAAGAATTACAGAGTGGTGAGACAAGAGAGACCTTAGATATAAAAATCCATGATGAGATGGGAGTAAGACCTTATGAACTGTATAGCGGAGGAGAGGCATTTCGTATTGATTTTGCTATCCGTATCGCCCTCTCTAAATTGTTAACCATCAGAGCCGGGGCCCCTTTGAGGACTTTAGTAATTGATGAAGGATTTGGAACCCAGGATGAAGATGGGTTACAAAAATTAATACAGGCTATCAATGCTATTCAGAATGATTTTGAGAAGATACTGGTCATTACTCATCTTCCCACACTTAAAGATGCTTTTCCGGTAAGAATTGAAGTCTGGAAGGACCCGGTCTTAGGGTCACAGTTTGAGATGATCCATCTATAATTTTTTACTAATATCATCCTTCTTTTCTTTTAAAAGTGCAGCACGCTGGATTGAGTAAGAACCATATTTTTCCCGAATTTTATCTACAGAAGAAACCAGTTTAATCCATTTTTCTTCCCCATCCTGATTATTTAAAAGATCGAGTTGTCTGGGCTGTTTTCCCTTTTGAAGTGAAGAGAGTTTTATACCCAGCAGACGTATTCCCGGTTGTCTGATATTGATTGAAGAGAGAAGCTCCTTTGCTTTCTGAAAGATGGTATTATCAAGATTGGTAGCTCTTTCTATGGTGGTTGATTTTTGGATGGTAGTAAAAGGGGCAAAGCGTATCTTTAAAGTAATGGTCTTGCCTGAATAATCTTTTTTACGTGCGGTATAACCAACGTTTTGACTCAAAGCCAGAAGTATTTTCATTAATCTCTCCCGGTTTGTAATATTCTCGGGGAAAGTCGTTTCTCTGCTGATTGATTTTACCTCTTCTGAACAAACCACCGGGTCATGGTCGATACCCTGTGCCAGTTGTTTTAACTTAGGTCCATTTTCTCCTAAGATTTCTTGCAGGATAATATCCGGCATCGTTATTAATTGTTTTATTTTGAAAATACCTGCCCGATTAAGTTTTTTAGCTGACTTCTGCCCAATCCCCCATAATTTGGAAATAGGCAGTTCGGATAGGATATCTACTGCTTTCCCCTCTGGCAGAATGAGAAAACCATCCGGTTTGCCCATATTGGTAGCAATTTTAGCCAGAAATTTATTGGAGGCGATACCTACTGAAACGGGAAGACGCAGTTCCTCTTTTACTCTTTGTTTAATTTCCCGGGCGATTTCTTCTGCGGTACCGAACAGCGCCTCACAGCTGCTAACATCCAGAAAAGTTTCATCAATACTCACTTGTTCAACAAAGGGAGTATAAGCACTGCATATACGGAAAAAGTATTGGGAAGAGGTTTGGTAATATCTGATACGTGCAGGGGTAAAAATAGCCCCGGGACATTTTTGCCGGGCTTCCCAGATAGGCATCCCGGCATGGATACCATATTTCCTGGCTTGATAAGAGGCAGAGCAGACCACACCTCGCCGGGATAACTCCCCATTTTTCTTAAATATACCACCTACAATAAGCGGTTTACCGGCATATTGAGGATTATCTCGCTGCTCTACCGAAGCGAAGAAAGCATCTAAATCCAGATGAATAATAGAGTTTTTTTTAACAACTTCCATGTTGCTGGCATCCCTTCTTTGGATATCCTGATTATAATCTGTTTTCTTCCAGGTAGGAATAGAGGTTTTTTATTTCCTGTATGATTATTTTTTCTTCACCGCTTTTGTCACTCATCTTGCCTTTAATAATCAACAGCCCCTCTTTAACCATTAAAGAGAAGTAATGCTGGAACACTTCAGGGAAGGCGATAGCTTCAAAGAGTCCTGTTTCATCTTCTAATAATAAGAAAGCCATTAATAAAATAACCCATCTCATAGGTAAGCAGTGTAGCCAGGTAATGTGCCGGATAGTGTACTTTCAGATAACAGCTGAGATAAGAGAGCAGGACAGGGGAGAGTGATGAAAACATTCCCGGGTACTCTGTCGGCAATAATATTGGCTATACTTACTTTGAAAGGGAGCCTGTTTTTGTTCTTTATTATCTATCTTTAATCTTATTCTGAATATCTGTTAAAGTAGTATCGGTTATCTTTATCTCCTGTCTCAGCAACTTCATCAACATTAAAGCATTCTTAGTTGCCTTCCCCTTATAGTGGTTGTTCATAAAGATGTACTGGTTATCGGTCTTTCTGATAACCTCTTTAATTTTAGGCACCCATTCCTCTAATTCCTGTTCACTGTAGAGATAATCATAGCGTTGATAGGCATGTTCATGCTGCCACCATTTTTCTTTATTACGTCCATGAAAACGTATATAGCCCAGTGGCGAGGTTACCACTGTTATAGGAGAGATTAACCCTTTGAGGGGTGGCTGGTCTACCATACAAAACCCTATTTCATTTTTTTTAAGAAATTCGAATACCAGATCTTTTATCCAGTAGTTGTTGCGAAATTCTACAATGAGGGGAGTATAACCTATCCTTTCTTTTACATAGAGCAGATAATCAAGGTTGTCGTTATTGTAATGGAAAGAGTAGGGGAATTGTGCCAGAACACAGCCCAGTTTATTACTTTTCAGAACTGGTTGCAGGGAAGATTCAAATTCCTGAAATACAGCTTCATTTTTATCACGGACATGAGTCATGGCCTGATTTGCCTTTACTACAAATTTAAAGTCAGCCGGGACCTTGCGTTCTAAATGGTAAAAAATGGCAGCAGGCATAATCCGGTAGTAAGAGGAATTAATTTCCACTGTATTAAATTGCCTGGCATAGAGTGTTAACATATCTCCTTTTTCGGTGTTTTCCGGATAAAATGGTCCGATCCAGTCCTGATAACTAAAACCGGAAGTTCCTATGTAAAGCATAATTTTCGTTATTTCCTCCCATTGAATCTGCGGATAATACCGGTTACTTTGCCTAAAATTTTTACATCTCTGGTAATAATAGGCTGATAAGCCGGGTTGGATGGTTTTAAAGTTATTCTGTCTTTATTCTTGTGAAACCTTTTCACGGTTACTTCTTCCTGGTTGAGCAGGGCAATAACAAGGTCCCCATTATCAGCATTATTCTGAGGATGCACTATGACATAGTCTCCATCCAGGATATGGTCACCAAGCATACTGTCTCCCTCCACTCGAACCAGAAAACTTCCTTCTGTACCTGCCAGTTCCTCCGGTACTGGAATTACCTCTGTATATTCCTGTAAAGCGAGCAGGGGGTTACCGGCAGCAACTTTACCAATCAAGGGCAGGTTACGAGCCTGAGGCAGCAGTCTAATGGCTCTTGTTTTCTCTTTTTCCCTCTTGATATATCCTTTCTTTTCCAGAACTTTAAGGTATTTAAAGGCGGTAGCAGAGGAAAGGACTCCCAGAGCCTTGCTCAATTCCCGAACTGTGGGGGGATAGCCAGTCTGTTCTATTTTAGTACGAATAACCTCTAAAGCCGCCTTCTGTTTTTTGGTAAGCATTTCCTTATCGAAAGTCATAATCTTTTTCCTAATAAATTTTTTATGCAATACCAGGTAATCACATTGTAAAGCAAACATATGTTTCCGTCAAGCAAAAATACTAACATCAAGTTATTATTGTGTGAACATAATAAACCGGAGTTTATAAATACAAACTTTTGTATCAATAAATTAGAGCAAAGTGTTTAGATTATTAAGAAAGAATCGGTTACCTTTATAGGATTGATAAAATTATCATACATTGGTGATGCTTTTAATGCCAAGTTGTGAACCTTTTCTATCTCTTCTCTGGAATGATTAGTTTTGACCTCTACTTCAAAGTGTACATTCTTAAAGCCGGTTCGCTTACCATTATTTTCATCCATCCAGCCACCAGGAACCATCTCTCCTTCAATATTTACTTTCAAACCATCAATAGCTACCTCTAATCTATTAGCAGCATAAAGATAGGCAAAAATGAGACAGCCACCTAGAGCCTGTAGTGTGACTTCAGAAGGTTTAGGCCCCAGGTTGGTACCATTTTCTTCTTTTGGTTTATCCAAAAGCATCTTAAATTCCCTTGTTTCACTCTCAACCTGGGTTCCTTCCAGCCAGGTTGCCTGTATCTTAAATAATTTTGACATGATAAATCCTTCTCCTTTTTTAATTGATTTACACCTATTATATATGACTTCTCTCCTATTTAATAGTAAGCAA
>JAQVGY010000072.1 GCA_028696495.1 Atribacterota bacterium | reverse complement strand
TTTTAAAAAATAATTATGATTATTATGTTCAAAGAACGTCCCATGGCTCTACCTTAAGTAAAGTGGTCCATTGTTATTTATCTGACATTTTAGGAAAATCGAGACAATCCTGGAAATGGTATTGTGAAGTTTTAAATTCTGATATAAATGATATACAGGGTGGCACTACGCCGGAAGGAATTCATACCGGCGTAATGGGTGGCTCTATAAACATTGCCATGAAAAGATATGCCGGTGTAGATGTGATTAGTGGTATAATAAATATAGACCCTGCTCTTCCTAAAAAATGGAAATATATAAAATTTAAAATAAAATACAATGAGATTTTGTATTCGCTGGTCATGGAGAAATATAAAATTATTGTAACTCTTTCCACTACTAAATTAGTAAGTGCTGATTACCAGGAAAAAATTAAAATTCGTAAAAGGAAATACCTGTTAGATATGAATAAAACATATACCTTTTATCTCAGGTAACAGATGGAGAAACGAATGGCTAAAAAGCATATTCTGATTGTTGATGGAGATATATTGAAAGCTGAAAGGCTAAAAAGGAATCTGGAATTAGAAAACTTCATCGTTGATGTTGTCCACTATGGACATGAGGCATTGACAATTTTAGAAAGAAAATGGGTTGATCTGGTTATCTCCTCCATTACACTACAAGGAACGATGAATGGTATACAATTGTTGCAGGAGATTAAAAAGAATAAGGAGCTTGCTGAAACTCCGATTATTATTATGTCAAGTAAGATTAATCTGGAAAAAAATATCTATGGTATAGGAGCAACTCTTTTTGTGGAAAAGCCATATGATGTTATAGAGATAATTCAAAAAATCAAAGATGTTTTTCCTGAAAATGATAAATAAATAATGTTATTTAGGTAAATTTTTGATAATAACACTGATTGAGGTTTAAAAAAATGGCAGAAAACGATTCTCTTAGCCTGCCTAAGTTAATAGAGCGACTGAAACAGATAAAAGCAAAAGATATTATGACTGCAGATGTTATTACTGTAAATAAGGATGATTCTCTGAGCGATGTAGCAGAGTTAATGATTAAAAATAGAATCAGCGGCTTTCCCGTATTGGAAGATGATAAAATCATTGGGATAATTACTGCCAATGACCTTTTCCTGGTAATGGATATGATTAAGACCGGGGAGGTGTTAAAAGACAATGGGGCTGATTATTATCGACCAAAGGTAAGCTTTGCCATGTCTACAGAAATCATTACCGTGAACCCTGAGGGAACCCTCGATGATATCATCGGTTTAATGAAATATAGAAACATACACACTCTCCCGGTAACAATCAATAATAAACTGATAGGAGTAATCGGCCGTCGAGATATATTTAAAAGCTTTTACTGTACCATCAGGGATTTAATCCTTTAATAAGCCTGTCTTTTTATTAAATTCATTGATAAGTTCATCAATTTTATCAACTTGATTACGAATATTTTCCCAATAGTTATCATAATCATACCATTGGGCATCCAATTCTTCCAGGTCTTTACCCTGCTGTTCTATCCAGGTGAAATATTTTAAATTATGAACCCTTTTTCTATCATTATAAGTAAGTTCCTGCATATAATCGGTAGAAAGGGCCATAAGATTTCGATGATAATCGATAGCAGCATCTGTATCATCATAAGGACCGAATTGTTCTTCTAATTCCTCTAACCTTGAACCATAAAGCTCCATAGAATCGGTAAAGACTGTGAAGACAATATCTTTTTCAGTCAGCTCATAGTATTTAGCAAACTTAATAGCCATAATTAGATTTGCTGCACTGGAAATTCCCAATAATGGCAATTGTTCAATCAACTTTTTAGAAACACCTTTTTTGCTCAAGTACTTATGACCAATCGGTTCATTGAATAGACGGATAGCGCCCATGGTATTGTTATCATCAACAGCAATAATCATATCGGTGTTCTTCATATTGTGAATCCAGGGCACATGCTTATCTCCTATTCCTTCAAGGCGATGAGCACCATAACCATTGGCCAGTAATGTGGGACATTGTAAGGCTTCACCAGCTGCAATTTTACTGTTGGGGAATAACTCTTTTAAATAATCTCCACTGGCTATGGTACCTGCAGAACCGGTTGTTAATACAATTCCGGCAAAATTATCTTTATCATTCATTATCTGGGATAAAACCTCTTCTACAGCCTTCCCGGTAACATTATAATGCCAGAGGTAGTTTCCAAATTCGTCAAACTGATTGAATACCACCACATTGTCTCTGGTTTCAATTAATTCCCAGGATTTATCGAAAATTTCCTTAACATTGCTTTCTGAACCCGGTGTACCAATAACCTCACCGGCAACTTTAGATAGCCATTCAAATCTCTCTTTACTCATGCCCTCCGGTAAAATGGCAATCGATTCACAGGAAAGCAATTCAGCATTGTATGCCCCTCCCCGACAGTAATTACCTGTCGAAGGCCATACTGCTTTTTGGGAAGTTGGGTCAAATTGTCCTGTTATTAATCGGGGGACCAGGCATCCAAAAGTAGCTCCCACCTTGTGGGACCCTGTTGGCATCCATTTTCCAACCAATGCAAAAATACGAGCTTTGACACCTGTTAACTCTGAAGGTAATTCCATAAAATTAACTCCATCGAAAAGGCCTCCAAACTTGACCGGTTCGTTCTTCCAGGTAATACGGAATAAATTGAAGGGGTTAATATCCCATAAACCTATATTTCTTAGTTTTTCTTTGATTTGCTCAGGTATAAGTTCAGGGTTTATCATCTGTTTAAAGGTGGGGATAATAATATTTTTTTCTCTGGCTCTTTGCACAGTTCTACGCAACTGTTCTTCGTTAATAGTTAAATCAATCATTTTTAACTCCTCTTATGATAAAAAACTAATTTATATTAAAATCATCCCCAAACCAGAGAGCAATTTCCCGGCGAGCTTCTTCTGCTGATTCAGAAGCATGAACTAAATTATAGATAACCCTTTTTTCCGGTGTAGAGTAATCGGGGGAATCCACAGAAAAATCACCTCGAATAGAGCCTAACTCTGCAAAAAGGGGGATTGTACCGCCTACCATCTTCCTGGCTACCTCAACAGCATGATTGCCACTTAAGATGATGGCTACTACGGGGTTAGAGGTTAAATGCTCCATTAACCATTTTCTTATTATTTTACCAATTTCCAGCGGGTCTTCTGTTCCTAAATCCTGTTTTAAATTTAGATTGTATCTTTCATAAGTATCTATGGTCTTATTTCCCACATTTTCAATCCAATTAGCATCATCGGTATAGTGTTTTTCCATTATTTTTCTTGATGGCTTTGTAATTTTCATCTCTTCTAAATTAAGTCCTGCTCTTTCAAATCGAGATATAATCTTACCCACCAGAGCTCTTTTTATCGCTTCAGGCTTAATCAGTACCAGTGTTTTTTCCAACATACAAATCTTCCTATCTTGAGATTCAAGATTACATCAAATTTTAATTATATTAATTCTATTCTTAAGCTGTGACTAATTTTTCCAGTTCCAGTGGTTCTAAATATTTACCATCCTTAAAAGCCCTCATATTACCACCAGATATTTCATCAATCAAAATTAATTTTTTACTATTCTTTTCTCTGCCAAATTCGAGCTTAATATCATACAGTTCTATTCCTTTGCCGGATAGCTCTTCTTTTATGATGCCGGCAATCCTTTTTGTCAGGCCTTTTAAAACATTGAATTGCTCCTGGGATAATATCCCCAGCATTATAAGGGCATCTTCAGTAATCAAGGGATCATTCCTGACATCATCTTTTAAGGTAAATTCTATTAATGCATCTAAAGGGCTGCCTTCTTTGATATATTCACCATAACGACGAAAAAAGCTTCCCACTGCCCTGTAGCGACAGATAATTTCCAATCCTCTTCCAAACACAATTGCCGGTTTTACAATCATATAGTCCTTCTCTATATTAGCTTCAATGTAATGAGTAGGTATTCTACTTTTTTCCAATATTTCGAAGAAAAATTCAGACATTTTTAAAGCAGCTTTACCGGCACCGGCAATATTTAAACCAACAGAATTGGCACCAGGATCAAATATCCCATCTTTTCCGGTCAAATCATCCTTAAATTTTAAGAGATAGTTTCCATCTTCTCTCTTGTAAACATCTTTGGTCTTTCCATGAGAGATAAGCTTCATGTCTTATTACCTTTATTTTCTATTATTTTTAAATATATTCTATCTTAATATTTTCCGCAAAGCAAACCAAAATAGATAGGGGACGGTTCTCTGTATCACAATGGCACAGAGAACCGTCCCCTATTTTGCTACTATCTTATTTTTACCAACTACTGGTTAAAAACGTTTTCTGTTATCACGGAAATCACGTCTATTACGGTTGTCACTAAAATCTCTTCTCGGTTTTTGTGGTCTGGCTTCATCAATCTTCAATGGTCGGCCATTAAATTCAGTATTATTCAGTGCATCCATAGCTGACTGTGCTTCTTCCGATGAAGACATTTCTACAAATCCAAAGCCTTTGCCTTCAATAATGTTAACACTATTGACAGTACCCTGGTTTGCAAAAAGTTCTTCCAGTTGTTCGTTAGTTACAGAATAGCTTAAATTTCCTACATAAAGCTTACTACCTTGCATTACCTTACCTCCTTTTTTAATTATTTTATTTTTCAGTAACATTAAATTTAGAGGTAAAGTAACACAAAATGGTACCAGATATCTCTATTTTCCATATTACTG
>JAQVGY010000008.1 GCA_028696495.1 Atribacterota bacterium | reverse complement strand
ATCATCCAAAAGAGAAAGATACTAAAATTGAATATGTTTACGGGGAAATGAATTATTCTATGACCTGAGATTGTGGCACACTGGCTACACTGGCTACTTTGTCATCTTTGTCCAGATTCATTACCTTAACACCCATAGAGCTTCTGCCGGTTCTGCTTATATCCTTAACGGGAACACGAATAATAATCCCTTTTTGACTTATTATGACCAGTTCATCTCTCTCTCTAACTACTTTAACCGAGATGACATTACCCCTCTCTTCACTGAGATTTATAGATTTTACTCCCTTTCCGCCCCTTGTTTTGGCAAGCCTATAAGATTTTACCGGTGTTCTTTTGCCAGAACCATGGTCGGTGATAAGCAACAGGTCTTCATCGGAATCAGGTTGAACTAAACTAAGGTCAATTAGATAATCATCCTTATCCAGGGTAATTCCACGGCACCCCATAGCAGTTCTGCCCATGGAACGAATTCTCTTTCCTGAAAAGTAAGCAGATTTTCCTTTTCTGGTGCTTAGAATAACATTATCCTTTCCCCCGGCTAATCTTACAGTGATTAATTCATCCCCTTTATTTAAGGTAATAGCAATAATCTCTTTATTCCTGAGACTGGCAAAAGCATGGAGAGGAACCTTTTTAACTGTTCCCTGCCTTGTTGCCATATAGAGGAATAGGTCATCTGTCTCACGGGATGTTTCGAAATCTATTTCCCGAATAGGAATAATGGTAGTAATTCGCTCCCCTTTTTGAATACCTAAAAGATTGACCACCGCAATTCCTCGAGAGGTTCTTCCCCCTTCGGGAATCTGATAAGCTCTTCTTCTATAGACCGTACCATGGCTTGAGAAGAATAGGATATCGTGCAGATTGGTAGTGATATAGAGATTATCAACCAGGTCTTCTTCTTTGACACCCATACCGATTACCCCCCTACCACCTCTTCGCTGTTTACGATAGGTATTTAGAGGTAATCTTTTCAGGTATCCATCCTTGGTGTAGGTAATAACGATATCTTCTTCGGCAATAAAATCTTCTAATTCCAATTCCTTCTCTTCTTTGACAATCTGAGTCAGCCTGCTATCAGCATATTTTCCCTTTAAATCTAATAATTCATCTTTAATGGTCAGCATGAGCTTCTTCTCATCTGCCAGAATGCCCTCTAAATAGGCGATTCTTTTTATCAGTTCCAGATACTCTTCTTCCAGCTTTTTAGTCTCCAGAGAGGTGAGTCTTTGTAAACGCATATCTAAAATAGCCTGGGCTTGCTTTTCGCTTAGATGGAATCGATTTATCAGATTCTGGCGGGCAGAATCAACATCCTTTGATTTTTTAATAATTTGTACAACTTCATCAATGTTCTCCAGGGCAATCTTTAGCCCTTCCACGATATGGGCTCTCTCCTTAGCCTGTTTTAAATCATATCTGGAACGGCGCTCCACCACTATTTTGCGATGTGCTAAAAAATAATCCAATGATTCCCGCAAGGTAAGCTGTTTTGGTTTTCCATCTACAATTGACATCATATTAATACCAAAAGTAGTCTGTAGATTGGTATGTTTGAATAGATTGTTTAACAAAACATTGACATTGGTATTTTTTCTCAGTTCGATAACTATACGCATTCCTGTTCTATCAGACTCATCTCTTAAGGCAGTGATATCATTTATTTTTTTATCCTGTACCAGTGTGGCTATCTGTTCCACCAGACTGGCTTTATTGACCTGATAGGGCAATTCCTTTACTACCAGAACTGGTGTCTGCTGGCTCTTTTTCTCAAAATTTTCCGAGATTACTTTTGCCTGTAAGGTAATGATTCCTCTTCCGGTTTGGTAGGCCTCTTTAATTCCTGATACACCATAAATGGTTGCAGCAGTTGGAAAATCTGGCCCTGGCAGTACTGTCATAATCTCTTCTAAAGTCGACTCTGGGTTCTCAATAAGCAATACACAGGCATCTATTACTTCTCCTAAATTATGTGGAGGGATATTGGTAGCCATACCAACTGCAATACCGGAGGAGCCATTTATCAATAACTGAGGAACGGGAGCCGGTAATACAGTAGGTTCCTCAAGGGAGTTATCAAAATTAGGTATAAAATCGACAGTATCCTTTCTTATATCGGCAAGCATCTCCTGAGCCAGAGATGACATTCTGATTTCTGTATATCGCATAGCCGCGGCTGCATCACCATCAACAGAACCGAAATTACCCTGTCCGTCTACCAGGGGATAACGGTAGGAAAAATCCTGTGCCATTCTGACAATAGTATCATATACCGCCATATCCCCATGTGGATGGTATTTACCAAGGGTATCACCAACAATTCTGGCTGATTTCTTATATGGTTTATCAGGAGTGTTCCCCAGTTTATACATAGAATAAAGGACACGTCTATGTACCGGTTTTAACCCATCCCTTACATCAGGTATTGCCCTACCCACAATTACGCTCATGGCATAATTTAAGTAAGATGTTTTAATCTCATCGGTAATATCTATAGGTATTTCCTGGGAACCGGTTACGGTAATCTTTTCACTTTTTTCCTGGTTTTCTCTATTTAGATCTTCATTCATAATAAAATAACCTTATTTTAAAATTTAAAACTATATCTATATCTTGCTATTCGGTAAATAATTAAACATCCAGTTCCAGTACTTCGGCACTGTGCTGATAAATAAATTCTTTTCTGGGTTCAACCTTTCCTCCCATCAGTATGGTAAACATTTCATCTGCTTCTAGAGCATCTTCCATCTCAACCCTCTTCAATACCCGGGTTTCAGGATTCATAGTAGTATCCCATAACTGGATTGGATTCATCTCTCCCAGTCCTTTATAACGCTGGACATTATAGCTCCCCTTTAATTCTTTTATCTTCTTTTGCATATCTTCTTCGCTAAAAAAATACTCGTTTTTTTGTCCATAACTCAGTTTGAACAAAGGGGGTCTGGCAATAAATATTTTACCCTTTTCTATCAATGGTCTCATATAACGATAAAAAAGTGTTAATAATAGTGTCTTAATATGCTCACCATCCACATCAGCATCTGTCATAATAATAATCTTATGATACCTTAATTGAGATAAATCAAGCTCGTTGTCGTCCCCAACTTGTAAACCGGAAGCTGTAATAATGGCTCTAATTTCATTATTAGTCAAAATTTTATGAAGGCGAGCTTTTTCAACATTTAATATTTTTCCTCTTAAGGGCAGGATAGCCTGAAATTTACGGTCTCTTCCCTGTTTGGCGGAACCACCTGCTGAATCACCCTCTACTATAAACAGTTCCCTGTGGAAAGGATCCCGTTCTGAACAATCAGCTAATTTCCCTGGTAGTGAACCCAGACCAAATCCATTTTTCTGTCTCACTAATTCCCTGGCTCTTCTGGCTGCTTCGCGTGCTTTGTAGGCAGAAATAGACTTATTCAATATCTTTTGTATGGTATCCGGGTTTTCAATAAAAAAATTACTTAATTCTTCATTCACAACAGAGGTAACAATACCTCTTACTTCACTATTGCCCAATTTTGTTTTAGTCTGTCCTTCAAATTGAGGATTAAGTAGTTTTACGCTGATGACAGCAGCTAATCCCTCTCGTACATCATTTCCGGAAAGACCCTGTTCTAATCCCTTTATAGAGAATTTTTTGGCATCTGGAATACTATCATTTTTAAGATAATCGTTAATTGCTTTGGTAAGGGCAGCCTTGAAGCCGGATAAATGTGTTCCACCCTCTTCAGTATTAATATTATTGGCAAAGGAAAGGATATTCTCTAAATAACCGGTATTGTATTGTATGGCAATCTCTACCTCTATATCATCTTTTTTCCCGCTGATATAAAAAGGTTTACTGAAAAGGACATCCCTATTCTTATTGAGATATTTTACAAATTCAACAATCCCGCCATCATATTTAAATACTGCGCTTTTATCCGCTTCCCTTTCATCGGTTAATTCAATCTTTACCCCTGCATTTAAAAAGGCTAATTCTTTTAAACGATGGGCAACTATATCAAAATTTATGGTTGTGTCCTCAAATATTTGTGGGTCAGAATAATAGGTTATTTTTGTACCAGATTTGGTGCTGCGGCCAATCACCTTCAACTCGCTAACCGGTTTTCCTCTCTCAAATCTCTGCCAGTATGTTTTTTTATTGCGGCTTATAGTAACTTCTAACCATTCAGATAGGGCATTTACTACCGACACTCCTACTCCGTGTAAACCACCGGAAACCTGATAACTTCCGCTGCCAAATTTACCCCCGGCATGTAGTTTTGTAAAAACAGTAGTTACGGCAGGTAAATTTGTAATACTGTGTATATCCACAGGTATTCCACGACCATTGTCAATTACTGTAACACTATTATCAGTATGTATAATTACCTCTATTTTATCACAATACCCTGCCATAGCCTCATCAATACTATTATCTACAACCTCATCTACCAGATGGTGTAATCCACGGCTGCTGGTACTGCCAATATACATACTGGGTCTTTTTCTAACTGCCTCCAGCCCCTCTAAGACCTGAATCTGTTTGGCAGTATATTGTTTTTTGTCACCAGATACATTTTTGTTCATTTTTTATCTGCTCCATACCCTGTCAGGCAAAATTAAGCCGTGACATTTAGTCACGGCTATTTAACATCATATTTAGTATGTTATCATAACATATGATACTATATAAAAGGGTTTCTGTCAATTTTTATCTCAAAACTCGTATTGTTTTAAATATATGTTTATTATAATATATTTATGTCTATATTTTTATGATATTGTAAATAATGGTAATATTATTTTTATATATTTTTATTATTAAACATTTTTGAATTGATTTTTATAATGACATCTTCAATTTGTTCTTGACCGGCTTCTTTGTTTATAATATCTATTATCTCATCTTTTCTAAGACGTATTTCATTAGCCCAGATGTGGTTCTTTACCATTAAGAAAAGGGTATTATTCTGAATTTTTATCGGTTTTGTGTTACAGGCTATTTTAGGTGGAAGGATGTCCTGCCAGGAACTAAAAAGATTATACCCATCTATTCTCTGGGACCAATTCCGTGTTTTAAAAAAGGTTTTAATCAGTTCATCAATATGTTTCGGTTCCTTTTTAATCACTGTTCTTCCACCATTCCATTCTTTACCTTAAATATCTTTGAATGTTTAACAAAATCATATTGTGTTAAATCATGTAAATCAATACTGGTAATAAAGGTCTGGAGTGGTCTTTCTTTTATTAACTGGATTAAAAATAACTTTCTATATGAATCGAGTTCTGATAAGACATCATCTAATAGTAATGGCGGATATTCCTGGTCTTTTTCTTTTATCATCTCCAGTTCTGCAATTTTTAGAGCTAAAACAGCCGTCCGTTGCTGTCCCTGTGAACCATATATCCCTAAATTTACCGAATTACTCATAATAGAATAATCATCTCTATGTGGACCGACGGTAGTCATCTTAAGCCGATAATCCTTTTCTTTATTATTCTCCAGTATTTCTTGAAACATAACCTCTATTTCTTGTTTATCTTCCGTAAAAGAGGTTAGAACATTACTATTATATTTAAGTTTTAGAGTTTCTTTATTCTTGGTTAGTAATTGATGTATATCCTTAACCTTTTTATTAATTAATTGTAATACCTTGATTCTATGCCGGATAATTAAAGTACCTAATTCCACAATTTTTTTATCCCATATACTGAGATGTTTATCTATACTATTCTTGTTTCTCTCAGTCTTTAATAATACATTCCTTTGATATAAGACTCTGTTATAATCTTTTAAATACTGTTCATAAACAGGGGTAAGATTAATAATAATCTCATCAAGGAATTTCCGCCTTATTGAGGGCGTACTCTTTATAATCTGAAGGTCTTCAGGGGTAAATATTACCGGATAAAATTTTTCTTTGAGCCATGCCCTTCTCTGATATTTTTTATTTACTTTGATAATTTTTTTTATTCTTTTAGTTAGTAAATCCAATTTATCAATATTTTGCAATAAAATATTGATTTGAAAATGTTCCCTCTCTTTTTCTGCTTCTCCCAGTAGATAGCTCTGTTTTTCATGCCAGTTAATTAAATTATATTCATCTTTAGTTCGATAAGAACTTCCTCTTAGCAGGGTATAAATCGATTCAATAATATTCGTTTTACCTTGAGCATTGTCTCCTATAAAAATATTTAGTGAATCATCAAAATCAAGAGAGACCTCTAAAAAATTCCTGAAATGAATCAATTTAATCTTATTAACATTCAAATGGTATTTCCTTTCTCATATTTTAATCCATTCTTACCGGCATTAGAACATAGCCGTATTGTTCTTCTTTTTCGATTGGCCTAATTATAACAGGGTTTAAATTTTCATTTAATTTTATTTCTGTTTGATCTGTTTTAATTACCCTTAAAACATCGGTTATATAGCGAGAATTAAAGGCAATCTCAATATATTCGCCTTCTATTAAACAAGGAATCTGTTCACATGCATCTCCGATGTCAGGAGTTTTTGCTTTTATAATCAATTCTCCCCTATCCTCCCCTTTTGACTCCCCATAGAGATGTGTCTCCATCTTAATGGTATTTAAATCCTCTTTCACAAATAGGATAATTCTTTCCATTTTTTGTCTGAACTCTTCAGTATCAATCTTAATGGTAGTTTTAAATTGTTGGGGAATAATCTGATGATAATCAGGATATTGACCGTCAATTATTCGTGAAAATAATCTGATTTTATTCTTTTCTCCCTCTAAATTTAAAACAAATATAATCTGTTTCTCCCCTATATCTATCTCTACAATGCTCTCATCTTCAAAATTGAGTAACTTAAACAATTCAGATAGTGCTCTCTGGGGGATAATAACTTCAAACTGACTGTCTACTGCTTCAATCGTATTTTTTCCGGTTAATTTAATCTTTTTTAATGCCAGTCGATGGCTATCAGTTGCAGCAACTTCTAATCCTTTTTCCGTTCTTTTAAATAATATCCCATTTAAAAAGGATCTATTCTCATCTCTTGAAGAAGCAAAAATTACCTCCTGTATGGTATCTTTTAAAATTTTATGTGTTAATCTAATCTTTACTTTACTCTGAATCTCCGGAAAGGGAGAGAAATCATCGGCAG
This sequence comes from Atribacterota bacterium, assembly GCA_028696495.1. Taxonomy (GTDB): domain Bacteria; phylum Atribacterota; class Phoenicimicrobiia; order Phoenicimicrobiales; family Stramentimicrobiaceae; genus Stramentimicrobium. The sequence continues at coordinate 13,760 of JAQVGY010000008.1, read as the reverse complement.
AAAAACCAAGAATTTTATAATTTGACAAATCCTCTTCTTTAATATAAATTATACTGTCTTTATCTGCCTCAATTTCTATGTTTCCTTCTGGAAATTTCCTTATTAAGTCACTAAAAATTTTACTTGGGATTACTATGGCACCACCTTCCACAACTTGGGCTGGAATATAGTAATCAATCCCAATTTCTAAATCAGTTGAAAATAAATGAATTCTGTTGTCACTGGTAACTTCAAATAAAATTCCACTATATATTGGTAACCCTAATTTGGTAGAGATGGCTTTTTGTACTATCTGGGTTCCATTTACTAAACTTTTTTGAGAACATATAACTTTCATTACCTTCTCCTCTGACAATTTTAAAAATTATAATTTTATATTTAAAAATTGGACAATATTTTGTGTCAATAATATTTTTGAAAAACTCATTTTCTTAATTTTATTAAAATAAAGATAGTATTAGTAGTAGTAATGGTGTTAATTATGTTAATAACACCATTACTACTATATAAACTAAAGAGAAAATTTGTGAATATAGCTCTTAATAATAATTTTATTTTTTAACAATTTTAACATTTTATTTTTTTAGGATTATTTAAGAAATATTTATAATAAAAAGATAGATAACTATAAAGTAAAGTAATTAATTTAAAATAATATCTAAGTTAAGAATTCTTTTTGATCTTACTTGTCAACCTGTCTATATTTAATTTAAGTTTCTTATCTGTCTTTAGTTGTTCTTTAATTTTATTATATGAATGGAGCACGGTAGTATGGTCTTTTCCTCCAAATGATTCTCCAATCATAGGGAGGGAGTAATCTGTTAATTCTCTCGCTAAATACATGGCGATATGACGGGCTGTGACTATGTTTTTAGTCCTCTTTGGAGACAGTAACATTCCTAGTTTCAGGTCAAAAAATTCTGCTGTCTGTTTTTGAATTATCTGAATAGATACCTCTTTTTCTTCAATGGTAATAATATCCTTTAGTATCTGTTGAGACAGTGCAAAATCTACCTCTTTTTGAGCAGTCAAATCTATATAGGCTTTTAATTTATTTAAGGCACCCTCTAATTGACGGATATTAGTGGAAATTCTATTGGCTATATATTCAATTATTTCATCAGATAGTTTTAATTGATATTCTCCCGCCTTCTTCTGTAATATAGCAACCCTGGTCTCAAAATCAGGGGACTGAATATCGGCAAGTAATCCCCATTCAAATCTGGAGATAAGACGGCCTTCTAAATTAGGAATTTCCTTTGGGAGGCGATCTGAGGTAATAACAATCTGTTTCCCGGCATTGTATAGTGTATTAAAAGTGTGAAAAAATTCCTCCTGTGTCCTCTCTTTGCCTGTTAAAAATTGAATATCATCAATTAATAAAATATCAAAATTACGATATTTTTCTCTAAAAGCCTCATTAGAATCATCTCTAATAGCATTTATCAGTTCATTGGTAAATTTTTCAGAGGAGATGTAGGCAATACTTACAGATTGAGAAGAGTTTTTATTGATAATATAGTTTCCTATACCATTCACCAGGTGGGTTTTTCCTAAACCGACCCCTCCATAGATAAATAATGGATTATAGGCTTTGCCCGGCGATTGAGCAACTGCCATACTGGCAGCATGGGCGAAGCGATTACTGTTTCCTACCACAAATTCGTCGAAAGTGTATTTAATATTTAAGCCCGTATCTTCATATCTTTTCTGCTGCTGAAGGATGTTCTTCTCCTTACCTTTTTTATTTTTAATGGTAACCAGGCCGGGAAGTGCTACTATATCAAATTTTATTAAAATATCATCTTTTAGCTCAAATTGTTCAACAACAATATCTTTAATTAATCGAGAGTAATTTTTTTCCAGCCAATCTTTAATAAAGGGAGTAGGCACAGCCAAATACAGTTCATTATCTTTAAAATCAAGGTATTTAGTCTGTGAAAACCAGGTGCTGTACAGCTGGGGACCTATTTTTTCTTTGATTCTTTGTAATACAGTCTCCCATTTTTTATTCAATTGATTATAATTCATAGTAATTCCTTCTCATTTATAGTAAGAAAAAACAAAGTCAAATCATTTTCTGCACAAAAAGATATTAACAATATTAACAATCGATTGTGGAAAACAGTAAATATGTTTTTCAGTATAGATTATAAAGATTTTGTAAAAAATATCTTTTATTTTTTTTAAAAAAACTTTTTAAAGAACAGGTAATAATAAGGGTTTCCACTTTAATTCACAACTTATTAACAGCTGTGGAAAACAATATAAGATTAAGCCAAAATAATAAATGTTCAAAATAGGGATAAATCAAAGCATAGTATAATGTGAAAATAAATTATTGCGTTAACCGAAAAATAAAAACAATAGAAAAAACACTTAATTTCCCAGAAAAGGGCTTCTTTTAACAAGAGGAAAAGGTTATTTAATATTAATTTAGTTTTCTTTAAAAGGCAAGCTTGAATTTTTAGGGAAAGCATACACTAATATAATAGCAAAAATAAAAGGCCGAGGAAAGCCCATTTTACTATTATATAGTCCCCGAGATTATATTATGTAGAATTATCAATCAGCGAAAAAGGCGAGGTTCTTTTCAAGTCCAGTCTCTTTGATTGATTGAGAATCATCATACCTATTCAAGAATCTATGTTTTGTAATAAAGATTTATAATAAAGATGAGGAAGAAGAATAAAATTTACAGAGATAACCTGAAAATTAAAAATGATTTATTATAATAATACTCTAAATACTTGCCCTGAAAACAAAAATAAGGTAGACTATTTCAGTATTTGACATATTTATTGTTTAATAGCTATAATTTAACATTAATACCAGTAATGGATATACAATAAAATAAAACAACACCAGGGGCTAAAGAATGGCTCAAAGGCATTCCTATGTTTAGTGATGGTATCGAAATAAATAATGTTGAAAGCAAGTATTTGTATATATAAAGGAGAAATAATATAAATGAAGCGCACTTATCAGCCCAATACCCGGAAAAAACTAAAAGCACATGGATTCCGTAGCCGAATGAGTACAAAGGCTGGAAGACTTATTTTAAAAAGGAGAAGACAAAAGGGAAGGAAGAGATTAACCGTATCCGGTTAGATATAATGATTTGAGCAAGGAAGGGTTAAAAAAAACCAACGAATTTAAAAGGGTTTTTTCTCAAGGGAATCGTAGATATGGAAGATATGTTATAGTTTATATATTATCTGAGCAGCGGGAAGGAAGCGGAGGAAGCAGAGCCGGATTTATTGTAAAAAAGAGTATAGGAAAAGCAGTACAACGGAACAAAATTAAACGAATACTGAGAGAGATATGGCGTTTAGAAGGAAAAGAACTCATAACCGGAAGTGATGTCATTATTTTAGCCAAAAAGGAAATTACAGAAGCCTCCTTTACAGAAATCAAACAAGACCTGATAAGATTGTTGGAAAAGAATAATACAACCTAAATGAAATAATAAGATAGTAAATGATTATCTTTATTTCTTTTCAGGTTAAGTAGCAGGTTGCCCTTATAAATGCTTAAATGCTTATCTGTTCTAATTTAAAGAAATGAATAGAATATTAATAACTATAATAGGTTTTTATAAAAAATATATCTCACCCTTAAAACCGGCCAGCTGCCGGTTTTATCCCACCTGTTCGGATTATGCCATAGAAGCTATTCAAAAACACGGGTGTTTTAAAGGAATTTTCCTCTCCATAAAGAGATTATTAAGATGTCATCCCTACCATCCTGGTGGATATGACCCTGTACCTGAAAAACGTGAGAGGCTTTTTGGGGCAGGTGAAAATATTGTTAAGAGCACCGTCAGATAAGACAGAATAATGTGTTGTATAAAGCTTTGTAAAAAAGGAGAATAATATTTTGGGAATCTGGAATTCATTAATAGGTTGGGTAGAACAATTACTTCGTATATTGTACGGTGTTACGCATAACTATGGGTTAGCCATAATTTTGTTAACTATCCTGATAAGAATAGTCTTGTATCCCCTGATGAAGAAACAGATGGTTTCTATGCAAGAGACACAAAAGATTCAGCCTCTTATGCAGGAAATACAGAAAAAATATAAAGATGATAAAGAGAGAATGAATCAGGAAGTGATGAGGCTATACAAGGAACATGGTGTCAATCCAATGGGCGGATGTCTGCCTCTGTTAATCCAGATGCCCATTTTGATTCTATTCTTCCGTGTCCTAAGAGAGTTTGAATATTTTATACCCAATACCAGGACTATTGATGGTGGATTTTTATGGATTAAAAACACTATTGTAGTCCCAATACTGGAGGACGGGATTCAAATCGGTGAAAAAATAGTTGCAGGTTTAGCTTCCCCGGATCAATTATTTATTATTCCTGAAGCAGTGCCTATAATAGGAGGTTCTCCTGTTGGCATACTGCCTTTATTGGTTGGTGCATCTATGTACTTTCAACAAAAACTAACCATGCCGCCTATGCCGGTAACCAGCCAGGGTGATAGCTCATCAAATCCTGCTGCCAATACCCAGAAGATGATGGGAACTATTATGCCTGTCATGATTGCCTTTATAAGTTTCAGTTTACCATCAGGGTTAAGCCTGTACTGGTTTACATCAACACTTTTTGATATTGTACAAAAGGTTTTTATTAACAGAAAAGACCCTGATATTAAAAAAGAACCCGTTAGCCCTCAGGAAAAAGCAATCCAGGAAACAAAACAAGAACAGAAAAAAGAACCAGAGATAAGACAAAAAGAGAGTGAGCAAGAGGCCTCCTGGATACCAGGATATGAAAAACCTGCTAAAAAACCAAATAAAAAATCAGTTAAAAAAGAAAAGCCCTGAGAAAATAAATAAAATATTATTTACCAATCAGATAAATAATTCTGAAATAGAAGGGTATTGATAGAAAGAGGAAATTTTTTGGTAGATTTTGAAGTTCAAGAGATTAACTATAAGGAGCAAGAGGAAAAAGCACTGCAAATTCTTTCTAAAATAGTGGAAAGTATCAATAGAGAGGCAGAGATAAGGGTAGCCTCATCTAATCAAGAATATACCATTTTTGAAATTGTCAATACAGATCCTGCCATTATTATTGGTAAACACGGTCATACTCTCGATGCTATTCAATATCTGGTTAACCTGATTACTAATAAAGAGAGCAGACAGGAGAAACGTAGAATTTATATAGTAGATATTGATGGGTATCGTAAGAGAAGGGAAGAATCTTTACAGAGATATGCCCGGGAAAAAGCAGAAATAGCAAAAAGGAAAGGTGTTTCCATAGCTCTTTATTTTATGAATAGTATAGAGAGAAGATTAGTACACATGGCTCTTAAAGAGGATGGAGAAGTGACTACATATAGCGAAGGAAGAGAGCCATATCGGAGAATCATTATTAACCCCAGCCCTACTGAAGAAAAAGAGGATTAAAATACCAGTATTTTAAAAAAGTATTATAAAGAATAAAAGACGATAACTAAAATACTGGAAATAATGGAAAAAAGGTCAATATATTATATTGTCAGTAGAGAAATTCTTCAAAACCCCACAGGAAAAAGAAAGATTTTTATATAATTCTTTGAATTTTCTAAACACCATCTTATTTTATATAATAAGATTATCTGAAAAATAGCTCTGTAATCTAATCCTGTTCTACTTTTTATTCTATTAGTAACCCATATTTCGAATGGGAAAATGGGAAGATGAAGATGACAAAAATAGGGTTTTAAAAATTTTAAATAGTAAAATAGCAAACGGTTAAAAAATGAAAAATAATAAAATGAGTAAGAAAGACAAAGAAGATACGATTGTAGCAATATCTACACCGCCGGGTATTGGCGGTATTGGTATAGTACGAATGAGTGGCCCGCTCTCAATTGAAATAGCCAGTAAAATATTCCTTCACCAGGGGAAAATAAAGAAGAAACCCCATCAATTCCGAAGTCATCAAATCTACTACGGGACGATTATTAAACCTGGTGAAGGTACCCTGCTTGATGAAGTTCTGTTGACCGTTATGCGAAAACCGAAAACTTATACCAGAGAAGATATCGTGGAAATCAATTGCCATGGCGGTTACCTGGTGGTAAATAAAGTCTTGGAGATTGTGAATAAACTGGGAGCCAGAATAGCTGAAGCCGGAGAATTTACTAAACTGGCATTTTTAAGCGGAAGGATAGACTTAAGTCAGGCAGAAGCGATTATTGATGTCATAAAATCGAGTAATGAGAAAAGCTTGAAGTCCTCCCTATACCATCTTATGGGGGGACTGAGAGAGAGAATATCTGATTTAAAAGACCGTATTACAGATTTGACCATTAAAATAGAAGCTCCCTTAGATTTTCCGGACCAGGGAATTATTGAAATAGAAAATAAAGAAATAAAAAAGATTTTAAAGAAATGCTTGTTTGAAGTAAACGAATTATTAGCCACAGTAGAATATGGACAGATTCTCAAAGAAGGGATTAATACCCTGATTTTGGGTAAAACCAATGTTGGAAAATCAAGTCTTTTTAATCTGTTATTAAAGAAGGAAAGATCCATAGTTACCCCCATGGCTGGCACAACCAGAGATTTAATTGAAGAATCAATGAATATTAAAGGTCTCACTTTTAACCTTATCGATACCGCAGGCATTAAAATACCAGAGAACATAATAGAAAAGATTAGTCTGAAAAGAGTAAATCAGTATATGGAATTTGCCCAAATATTTCTGGTAATGTTCGATATGAGTCTACCGCTTGATTCCCAGGATGCCACACTTATTAAGGAGATAGAATCATTTCATAATCGTAATATAAATACAGTAATAGTATTGAACAAAAATGATCTTCCCACAAAGATAGATGAAGCTGAATTGCAAAAGAAATTAGGGCAAAGTGATTTTATAAGAATTTCGGTAAAGAAAAGGGCAGGAATCGATAAATTGATGGAAAAAATGGTAGACAAGGTCCTCTCCGGAATTAATATACCAGAAGAAGGTCTTATAATTAGTAATAAAAGACATATGGAATGTCTGCTAAAAGTTCAGAATCGTCTATCCAATCTGATTTCCAATTTGGAAGAAGGGATTCAGACTGATTTTGTAGCCATGGATTTAAAATATATTGTCGGCCAGTTATCTAATATTATTGGAGAATCAGTCGATAATGAAATACTCAATCGCGTATTTTCTCAATTCTGTATCGGTAAATGATATTTTCAACTTAAAAAATTTATTCTAATTTCTATTATAGCCATAAGTTATAGGGGGTTGTCTGAAAGGTAAATAGTAATGGTGTAAGGCGAAAAATGTGTAAATCCAAAATATTTCTGAGATTAAAATGTTCCACGTGGAACATTTATTTCAATTCTGTTGCAAGATCCCTCAAAGAGAAGGCATATGTTGTTTGCTGATTTAAAAATATCAGTTAGTTAAGATAAATGTAACCCAATTTTCCAGGAAAAAACGTTTTTAGAATTTTAGAATAGATTAAAGAGAATAAATTAGAATTACTGCTTTGCGATATACAAGTCTTTAGGAAGATAAAAAACGAATCTCTATCTCATAAGTGCATGAAAAAGATTAAACAATAGGTGATACCTATCAGTAATGATTTAAAAAAATGATTATATTCCTAAAAAATCAGATTAAAAAAATGTTATTAATCCAGAGGAACCCCTGCAGATACTGCTGTTCGGGCATTGACAATATCCTTTAAATATTAATATGTGAAAAAGCTGTGGAAAAGTAGAAAATATAAGCATTAATTTCATTGAAGAATAAAAAAGAGAAGAATAGGGGAGGGCTCATTACGGACAATTGCGCAGAGTATTTTCAATAGAAAGCCCGTAATTACTTACTTTTCCTGAAAGTAAATGAAATATTGCTCTCTTTAATTATACTGTTCCCCGTTAAAAAGATGCTTAAAAAGGAGCTGTGGAAAACCTGTGGAAGAAGGAAAAAGATTGGCCTATACTGAGCGAGATTTGCAGCAATGTCTTAACCTGGGAGGACTTGCCCTGGGACTGAACCTGAAAGAAGAAATAATCAATAAATTTATTATTTATTTAAAAATGATAAATTCTTACCAAGAAAAGGTGAATATTACCTCAATTAAAGATCCTTTCGATATCATAAGTAAGCATTTTCTGGATTCACTCTCCAGCCTTTATATTATAGATGAACTATTTTCCGATTTTAAACAGGGTATGGGGTTGAAGGTTATTGATGTTGGCAGTGGAGCAGGTTTACCTGGAATTCCCATTAAGATTGTCTTACCTCATTCCAATATGACCCTGTTGGAGGCAAAGAAGAATAAAACCCTGTTTTTAATGAATGTTATTAATAAATTAGCACTGGCAGATATCGAAGTGTTACAGGATAGGGTGGAAAATATCGGAAAAGCAGCGGAATACAGAGAAAACTACCATATTGTATTGTCGAGAGCTGTTGCTGCCCTTAATATCTTATGTGAACTATGTCTCCCTTTGTGCCAGATAAATGGTGTTATGATTGCCTTCAAAGGTAGCTCCTATAGTGAGGAGTTGTCTATGAGCAGTAAAGTGATAGAGAGATTGGGAGGAACAGTGGAAAGTGTTAATACCATCAGAATTCCTTACTCAAATCACCTTCGCTATCTTTTAGTAATACGCAAGATAAAGCCGACTCCGGAAGATTATCCCCGAAAAACCGGTGTTCCCCAGAAAAGACCTTTGTATTTTAAATGATTTTTTGATAATATTATATTACTTTAAAAAAAATAAAAAAAATGTTTTTAGAAAGATAGTTAAATAGCATTAACTTATTTTGTTTTGAGAAATGGATTAAGGGAGCCGGAAAATCTTAGAGGGATAATAAGTTCAAAAGATAGGTCAGTCTGTAACGAGATGTTCCACGTGGAACATTAATTTTTAAATAAGGGGACCGGACAATAATGGGTAAGATTATAGCTATCAGTAATCAGAAAGGCGGAGTGGGAAAGACAACTACCGCCATAAATCTAAGTGCCTTTTTGGCTTTAGAGGGGAAAAGAGTATTATTAATTGATATTGACCCACAGGGTAATACCAGTAGCGGTGTAGGTATAGAACGGTCCAAAATTGATAAAAATATCTATGATAGCCTGATTAATCAGGTTCCTGTTCAGGAGGTTATAGTTCCCAGCCAGATTGACAATCTGGATGTTCTGCCATCTACACTACAACTGGCAGGAGCAGAAATTGAGCTGGTGAATTATATTTCTCGAGAAAATCGCCTAAAACAGCTCATTCGCCCTATTAAAGAGAAGTATGATTATATAATTATCGATACACCACCATCCCTGGGCTTGCTCACCCTGAATGCTCTGAATGCTGCCAATTCAGTGATTATTCCGGTACAATGTGAATACTATGCTTTGGAAGGAATAGGTCAGTTGCTGAATACCATAACTTTAGTGAAAGAGAATTTAAACCCCAATTTAGCCATAGAAGGAATTCTATTGACTATGTATGATGTAAGGAATAATCTATCAAAAGAGGTGGCAGAAGAGATTGAAAAACATTTTAAAGGCAGTACCTTTCAGACCATCATCCCTCGTAATGTAAGGTTAAGCGAAGCCCCCAGCCATGGTAAACCGGTTGTTTTGTATGAAGCAAAATCCAGAGGTGCGCAGGCATATCAAAAATTAGCACAGGAGGTAATTGCACATGACTAAAAAAGGCCTGGGGAAGGGATTAGAGTCAATAATACCAATTTCCAATATCAGAGACCGGACCTATGTATTGGAGGTGGATATTGACCAGCTCAACCCCAATCTTTATCAACCGAGACAGGATTTTGACCAGGATAAACTGGATGAATTAAAGGAATCGATAAAAGCACATGGCATTATACAACCTATCATTGTAAGAGAATCGACTCAAGGGTATGAAGTGGTGGCAGGGGAAAGAAGATTGAAGGCTGCCAAAGCACTGGGTATGAAAAAGATACCGGTTATAATAAGGCAATTCAATAATCTGAAGACCTTTGAAGTTGCTTTAGTGGAAAACATCCAAAGAGAAGACCTCAATCCTATAGAACAGGCGTTTGCCTTTAAACGGCTGGTAGAGGAATTTCAGCTTACCCATCAAGAATTAGCAGCTATTACTGGAAAGAGCAGAGCCTTTGTTAGCAACACTTTACGTTTACTCAATTTAGCCGAATGGGTCAGGGAAAGAGTTGCATCAGGAGAGATTAGCTTCGGTCATGCCAAGGTATTGCTGAGTCTGGAAGACAAACAGGTACAGCAGGAATTGGGTCAAAAGATAATGGAGCAGGAGTTATCGGTAAGAGACTTAGAAAAGCTGGTGGAACGCTGGCTCAAAAAGAAGGATAAAAATTTATCTTCCGGTAGAAAGAAGATACAATACTTCCCCGAACTGGAAAAAAGGCTGACTGCTAAATTAGAGAGCAAAGTTAATGTTAAATTTAGTGGGAAAAAGGGTAAGATAACCATAGAATTCTATAGTAATGAGGATTTAAACAGGATTTCCGATATTATGTTAAGCTAATATGCCAATTAGAATTTTAGTTAGAATGAGAAAACCCTATACCCATTTAAACAAACCAAATTGAGTGAGTTAGAGAGGTTATAGTTCACTATGAAAGAAAAGGTTTTTAACAATGTAATCTTTGTTTGTCTTGTTATTTTATTATTGCTATTTTCTCTGAAGAGCTTTTTAATATCCTTTGGAATCATAAGGATAGAATATCTGCTTAAGGTACTCAACGAGAACCTGTATTTAGTCTACTCCAGTCCGATTCATCAGATTATTTTTGGGTTAATAGGTTTCTTTATATTTTTTGTTGCACTTTTTTTGATATGGTTAAAACAAAAAATGGGACAACAACTGTCCTATGTTAAGGTCAGCACCGATTCGGGGGAAATACGTATATCGATGTTGTCCCTGGAACAGATAATCTTAAATATTCTTGATGGGGTAGAGGGAGTAAGAAAAATAAAACCAAAAATAGAGGTTCAAAAAAGCGGTGATATAAAGACCATATTAGAACTGATTATCACCAAAGATTGCAATATACCAAATACCGCAAACCTTATACAGGAAATGCTGAAGGAGGAGCTCCCCAAAATTAGCGGAGTGGAAATAAAAGAGATAAAAATTAATGTAGATAAGATTGAATATGATTAAAATTTGAGAATCTAAAAATAAGGAGGTTTTAGGTCTATGGCTATTACTACAAATGGCAAGAGTGAGAATAAACCAGAAATAGAAGAGAAAGATTTAGAATTAGGAAAAATATCTGTTTCAAAAGATGTTGTAGCTATTATTGTGGCAATGGAAGCAATAAAGGTAAAAGGAGTAGTAGGGCTAACAGCAGGCAGGAAGGGTATTTCTGCACCAATACTGGATAAGAATAATTTGACCAAAGGTATTGATGTAACGATGAATCAGAACCAGAAAGAGGTTGCTATTGGTATTTCACTGGTAGCAGACTATACTGTCGGTATTTATCAGACTGCCCGAGAGACTCAGAAAAATGTGAAAAAGGCTGTTGAAACCATGGCCGGGTTAAAAGTTACCAAAGTTGATATAAATGTTCTTGATGTTAAGTTTAAAGAAGATTTAGAAAAAGAGAAGAAGAAGGAAGAGGTTGCAAAAGAACCCCCTGTCAAGGTGAAAGAGCCGGCTGGAGAACAAAAAGAAAAACCAGAAGTTAAAAAATAAAAATTTTATAAAGACTATAAAACTATTTTAAAAAACTATGTTGAGTTGATAAGAGCCAAGAGATTTGATATGGTTATAACGGGAAAAGTGACAGATAAAACAGAAATAAAGCCATTTTTTCCAAAAGAAATACACCCATAGTAAATTATGGTTGTTTATTTTGTAATTTTTTATAGAGGGTAGAGGCAGAGTTTTGTTCGAAAGTATTAAATTAGCTTCAGTTATTGTTTTAATTATTGTTATGCTGAGATTGAGATTGGATCTGGGTCTGACCATGTTGCTTTCCTCAATTGTACTGAATTTATTGTTCCATATTGGATTGAAAGGGTTATTCTATGATATTTATTTTGCTATAATTGACCCAACCACATTGCAGTTAATCGGGATTGTGGTATTAGTCTATATTTTAAGTGGAATTTTAAAAAGAACAAAGAGTATGGAAGCCATTGTTAATTCCTTGCAACATGCTGTTAAGGACTATCGTTTAATTCTTTTTATGGTCTCCTCTTTTTTAGGTTTTATACCGATGCCTTCCGGTGCTATGTTTTCAGCCCCTTTGTTGAAAGAGATTGGGGAAGAGAACGAGATGAGCCCCGAAGAGATAATGCTTTCCAATTACTGGTTTCGCCATGTCTGGGAATTTTTCTGGCCCTTGATTCCGGGAGTAGCTCTCTATATTTCTATTATAGGAGTCAGTGTTCGAGAAGTAATAACAGCTCAATTTCCTTTCACTATTTTTGCTTTATTTGTTGGATTTTTTTGGATGTATCGGAATTTAGAAAAAAGAAATAAGAATAAAATAGACCATCATGACCTAAAACAGCATCTTCTAATATTTTTAAAAAATTCCTGTCCTATATTACTGGTTTTATTATTAGTAATATTCGGCAAAATGAATCTCTTAACCTCCTTAGCCCTGACCATTATCTTATTGCTGATTATAAAGAGAATATCTATCAAGACATTGCAAGATATTATTGTTCATGACATATCTATAAAAATCGTTTTTATGATTATTGGAATCATGTTATTTAAAGAGGTGCTAAACAGTACCAATTCCCTGCAACCAATTTCTCAATTCCTTTCTGAAACGGGTATCAGCATATGGGTTATTATATTTTCTATTCCTTTCTTAATAGGTTTTTTAACAGGAATTGGAGTTGGGTTCGTTGGGGTAAGTTTCCCCATTATTTTACCCCTGATGATTAATGATGGCTCTTTGAATCTATCTATGGCTATGCTCGCCTATTTAGCAGGTTTTACAGGTATGATGATTTCTCCCATGCATCTCTGTCTGGCACTGACTGTAGAATATCTAAAGGTTGATGTTGCTAAATTTTACAAAAAATTATCTTTAAATCTGCTTGTTTTGATTATCATAAGCTCTATCTATATAATGATTTTTAATCTAACAAGAAACCCATACTTGTGATGAGAAATGAGGTAAGTTTATTATTTTTTAGTGATGCCAATAAGATGGATGCTGCCTGGATAATAAAATCTGATTGAAGTATAAAAGGAGTATCTTGATATTTAATATTGAAAAGTACTATATTGGCTGGTAATGGTATTTAAAGTTATTTTGAAATAGGGATAGGGTAAAATAAATAAAAAAGGTGGGTATATATCTACTTAAAATAGATATTATAAATAGATTTATACCCATTTTATTAATTGTTTTAATTGTTAATGTTAATAATAAAATTAAAGTATGGTATCCAGTTTTGATTGGATAGCCTGAGGAGGAACCGCTCCCACAATACGGTCATACTCTTTTCCGTCTTTAAATATCAAAAGAGCAGGAATCCCCTGTATGCTGTAACGCACCGCAATATTTTGATTATCATCAACATTTAATTTACAGACTTTTAATTTATCAGCATTATCCTGGGCAATTTTTTCCACAGCTGGTGCCACCATTCTGCAGGGCATACACCAGGGTGCCCACATATCTACCAATACCGGAAGCGGAGAATCAAGCACTTCCTCCTGAAAATTACTCTCATTTACTTCAATTAATGTTTTTTCTGACATAACTATCTCCTCTATCTATCATAAATATCATTTTTCATTACCTT
>JAQVGY010000071.1 GCA_028696495.1 Atribacterota bacterium | reverse complement strand
ACCTCAATAGTGAATCGATTAGCTTTATATATAAGGTAATTGGAGAAGGAACCCGTCTGATAAGCAGATTAAAAGAAGATGATAATATAGAACTTTTTGGACCATATGGCAAGGGATTTCCGCGTGTTGGGGGAAGAGTTGCTCTCATTGGCGGGGGGATGGGTATAGCCCCACTATATTTAGCTGCCCGTGAGCTTTTTTCTGATTCCCGGGTAGAGATAGTTCATATCTATTTAGGTTTTAAGGAGAGAACATTTTTAGTGGATTGGTTTGAAAAGGTATCCCACAAATTAATTACCGTTACCGGTGGATTTATTTCCCAAAAAATTGATGTTAACGATTATGATTATGTTTTTGCCTGTGGTTCTGAGGAGATGATGAGGGCAATTGTAGAGCAGAAAAAATCGGGAAAAACACATGTATTTGTCTCTTTAGAAAGGAGAATGGGCTGTGGCGTAGGTGCCTGCCTTTCCTGTACCTGCCAGACTATTAAGGGGAACAGATTAACCTGTAAGGATGGACCAATCTTTCCGGGGGAGGATATCTTCTTTGAGTGATATACTGCAGGTCAATTTTGGGAATATTATTTTTAAAAACCCGGTTATTGCTGCCTCCGGTACCTTTAGTCTGGATTATGGACAGCATTTTGATCTTTCACAATTAGGCGGAATTTGCAGTAAAGGATTAACCCTCTATCCCCGGGCAGGCAACAGGGGGATGAGAATCTGGGAAACTGCCTCAGGAATAATAAATAGTGTGGGTTTAGAGAATAAGGGGATAGATTTATTTAATAAAGAAGATTTACCTGTCTTAAAGGAATTAAAGGACAGTGGGGTAAGGCTTATTGTCAATATAAGTGGTTCAACAATAGTTGAATATCTTGACACAATCTCTCTTCTTTGGGAAGAAGGTGTGGATATGATTGAGCTGAATATCTCCTGTCCCAATGTAAAAGAGGGTGGAATATATTTTGGAATGACCTCTTCTGCTGCCAGAGAGTTAGTAAAAGAGGTTAGAGGTATTACCCGGCTACCTCTGGTAATCAAGTTATCACCCAATGCCGATGATATTGTTAAGATTGCTCAATGCTGTGAGGAAGAAGGTGCTGATGGATTATCATTAGTTAATACCTTTAAGGCGATGGCTATTGATATAGACAGGAGAAAGCCGATATTTGACAATATCTATGCCGGGCTTTCTGGTCCGGCTATCAAACCGATGGCACTCCGTATGGTCCATGAGGTCTGCCAGAAGGTAAAAATACCGGTTATGGGAATGGGCGGTATCTGTAATGGGCGAGATGCCCTTGAGTTTATTATGGCTGGAGCAACCTGTATTCAAGTCGGGACAGCTAACTTTATAAATCCCGGAACATGTCCACAGATTATTGCAGAGCTCGAAGAGTTTTTAAGATTAGAGGGGATTAAATCATTAGAAGAGATTAGAGGAATAATATAAATATAGGGGATTGCTATTATGGAAAATATATTATTACAAGAAAAGGATTATAATATGTTGAATTTTGAAGAAAAAGAGGTTTTAGAAATACTTAAAAAGACAGGAGCAATATTAAAGGGACATTTTTTATTAACCTCCGGAACTCACAGTGATGGCTACATACAGTGTGCCAGAATATTACAATATCCCTCTTATGCCAAAAAGGTACTTGAATTAATTGCTGAAAAAGTGAAACACCTCGATATGGAAATTGTAGTAGGGCCGGCTTTAGGGGGAATAATTGTGGCATACGAGCTGGGAAGGCAATTAAACAAGAGGGCTATGTTTGCCGAACGCAAAGATGGAATTATGCAGTTTAGAAGAGGTTTTGTAATTAAGCCCGGTGAGAAGGTATTAATAACAGAGGATGTTGTCACAGCAGGCACATCTACTATGGAAGTAAAAAGATTGGTGGAAGAGAGAGGGGCTGACGTGATTGGAGTAGCCTGTATTGTTGATAGAAGAAGTCCGGAATATAATCTATTAGACCTGCCACTCTATAGTGCCCTAAAAATGAGTATAAATACCTATGCTCCTGATGATTGTCCCCTCTGCAAGTTGGGAAAACCTCTGGAGAATCCGGGGAGTCGTTTTATCTAAGAGAGAATTATTTATAGTAAAGTCTCTAAAAAATTTAATATAGAACCCTTACTTATTAGTTTTAATTTTTTTATCTTTTATAAAAGGTTATTAGTAAAATTAAAAAAATATTTTTTTGTTAAGTTTACCTCTAAATCTGTTTCTATACCCTTCAGATTATTCCTACCGAAACATTTAATAATTCTTTAAATATTTATTATTTAAATCTACTAAGCCAAAGATAGCCTCAAAATTTTTTAGAAGTACTGTGTGACGGTTTACTTTTCATTCTAATCATATAATGCTATAATGTATAGCAATAAATAGCAGTACCATAATTGAATTGTAATAAATATGAGGGGGTTATTATGAACAAATATATTCCTACCAGAGAAGATGCCTTGCAATTATTAAAAGAGTACAACCCGGATGATAGTCTTATCAAACATGCCCTGGCTGTGGAAGGTGTGATGAGATATATGGCTAGAAAAAACGGTGAGGATGAGGAAAAGTGGGGGATAATTGGATTAGTCCACGATATCGATTATTATAAATATCCGGAACAACATTGCCAGAAGAGCAGGGAGATACTGGAAGAGAAAGGCTGGCCGGAAGAGTATATACGTGCTGTAGTCAGTCATGGGTGGGGAATATGTTCAGATGTGAAGCCGGAAACAACCCTGGAAAAGACACTTTATACTATAGATGAATTAACAGGTCTGGTGGTGACCACAGCCCTGGTAAGGCCTTCTAAAAGTGTAATGGATATGGAAGTAAAATCAGTTAAAAAGAAATGGAAGGACAAGAGTTTTGCAGCTGGAGTTAACCGTGATATTATATTGAAAGGTGCTGAGCTTTTGGGAGCAGACCTTTCACAATTAATTGAGGATACTATCAAAGGTATGAGAGAAGTAGCAGAAGAAATCGGTTTGAAAGGAAATTTTTAAAACAGACCTGAACAGTTAGTGGAGGAATATTATTATGGTGGTACAAAAAAATAGTAATTTTGAAGGTTTTTCTGCAGAGACTGTCTTTTTTCTAAAAAATCTGAAGGAGAATAATAATCGCGAGTGGTTTTTAGCCCGTAAAAAAGATTATAGTAGAAAGGTTTTACAACCTGCTGCTATTTTTGTAGCAGAAATGGGGGAGATGCTGCAGAAAATATCACCTGGAGTTCAGGCTGATCCAAAGGTAAATCGTTCTATTTGCCGTATCAATCGTGATACCCGGTTTACCAATGTACAGGAGCCTTACCGAACATTCTTAGGTATCTGGTTTTGGGAGGGAATAAGAAAAACAAAGGATTCCCCCGGTTATTATTTCGAATTGAGACCAGAACAATTATTCCTATCTGCAGGTATACAGGTTTTTTCCCGCAAAGCCCAGCATTTGTTTCGCAAGGGAGTTGTAGATTCAAAAAGTGGAACAGAATTAGCAAAAATAATTAATAAAATAAAAGAAAATCCGGATTATCGAATAAATGAAGCCTATTATAAAAATATTCCAGAAGGATATCGGGTAAATGATGAAAGGCAAAAAGAATTAATTCGTTTTAACAGCCTTCTGGTTAGCACAGAGATGTCTATTCCTCCCGAACTGTACAATAGAAATCTTCTAAAACTGGTTTTTAATATCTATAAAGATTGGTCTCCTCTCTACAACTGGTTAACCCAATATGTCTATAGCGAAAAATAGTGGTCAGAAAAAAACTTGGTTAAATAGGAATAAAAATGGTCTTAATTCAGCTCTATTTTTTTCTGAAGCTGGTTCAGAACATATTCCTATAATTCGTTTCCCCGCCTTATCTCAATATGAAGAGATTCTACATTTTATCACTACCCGACATGGTGGTTATAGTGAAAAACCCTTTCAATCTTTTAATCTGGCTACACATGTGGGAGACAGAGAGGAAAATGTTCTTAAAAACCGTGTTCGTTTAGCACGTTCTTTGGATATAGCTGTAGAAAAATTTTTCTATACCAGTCAGGAACATGGCAGCAGAGTATTTTTGATTAATGATGAGATTGTATTCCAAAATAGCAATAGTATATCTGGCACAATTCCTGTTAGTGATGCCCTGATTACCGATTGTAAAGGAATCTGCCTTTTAATTTTTGTTGCCGATTGTGTGCCGGTGTTACTCTTTGATTGCAGAAAAAAGGTTATTGGACTGGTTCATGCCGGCTGGAAGGGGACAGTCAGCCTGATTAGCCGGAAGACTGTACAGCTGATGCAATCACACTATGGCTGTAGAGTTCAGGACATTATCTGTGCCATTGGCCCTTCTATCGGTCCCTGCTGTTATGAAGTGGGGAATGAGGTAATTGATAAAGTCAGGGAATGTTTTCCAGAAGGTCTAAAGCTAATTCATTCACAGGAAAATAATAATAAATATTTTTTCAATTTATGGCAAGCCAATAAGATACAACTGCTAAGCTGCGGTATATTCGAGGAACATATCGAAACTGCCAGTATGTGCACTTCCTGCCATTCCGATCTATTTTTTTCCAGCAGAAAAGAACATAAGTTAACAGGTCGCTTTGCTGCCGGAATTATGTTAAAAAAATAATGAGAACAGAATAAACACCAAAAAGTATGTTTATTCTCATAAGAGCAGAGGGCAGAACATTGTTGGTTTAGCTTTCTTATCCTGAAATTGAAATATTCTGGAATTATAAAGAGACGCGTCTTATTAGC